>CANGBE010000056.1 GCA_947451875.1 Sphingomonadaceae bacterium
CCGATGAGCCGCTGGCTTCGCTCGATCTTGCCCATGCTGTAGCGATCATGGGTCGTTTTCGCGCCGAGGCTGATAGCGGCAAGGGCGTTGTTGTGGTGCTGCACGATCTGGCAGCGGCGATGAACCACGCCGACCGGGTGATCGTGCTGGACGGTGGTGAAATCGCAGCCGACGGGCCGCCCGATCTGGCTCTGTCCGAAGCCATCATAGCCCGCGTGTGGCAGATCAAGGCGCGCTGGCTGGGTGAGCCGGGTGCCAGAGCCCTGGCGATTGCTAACTGACCTATTCACTGGCCAGTAATCGTTGGCACACATATACAGCAGCTATGACTGCATCTTCTCGCGCCGCTTTCCGCTGCCTTTCCGCTCTTTTGCCGCTGATCTTGCTGGCTGGTACTTCTGCAGTTGAGGCAAAGAAAAAGCCGCCGGTTGCCCCTCCGCCAGTCGTGCAGCCGGCGCCGCCGGTCGATTTGGGTCCGTGGCTGTATCGCGGCAGCGACGTGCCGCAGGACAAGGAATGGACCTTTGGCGAACTGCCCAACGGCCTGCGCTATGCTGTGCGCAAGAATGGTGTGCCGCCGGGGCAGGTTTCCATCCGGGTGCGCGTTGATGCCGGATCGCTAAATGAAAACGATGACGAGCGCGGCTTTGCGCACTTCATCGAACATCTTGTGTTCCGCCAGTCGAAGTATCTGGCAGATGGCGAAGCGATCCACACCTGGCAGCGACTGGGGGCAACTTTTGGCTCGGATACCAACGCTGAAACCACGCCAACCAGCACCACGTTCAAGATCGACCTGCCGGGTGCCACACCTGCATCGCTTGATGAGAGCTTCAAGCTGCTTTCGGGCATGGTGATTTATCCATCGCTCAGCACAGCCAACATCAAAACTGATCTGCCGATTGTCCTTTCGGAAAAGCGAGAGCGCGGCGGCGCTGCGGCGCGGGTCAGCGATGCTATGCATGAACTGCTCTATGCCGGGCAGCGGTTGGCGATGCGCGATCCGATTGGCACCGAGCCGACGCTTAATGCGGCAACCGAGCAATCGATCCGCGCCTTCCATTCACGCTGGTATCGGCCTGAAAACACCGTGGTTATCGTTGCCGGTGATGCTGAGCCAAAGGATCTTGAGGCTCTGGTCACTAAGTGGTTTTCGGAATGGCCAGTGGAGGGGCCGCACGTTGATACGCCGTCGTTTGGCGATCCGGTCTTGCCTGCCGATGCTGCGCCAGCCTCTGCTGATACTTTGGCCCCGGTGGGCAATGCCGTGGTTCTGACCGAGCCCGATCTGCCGCGCACCGTTACCTGGGCCGTGATGCGGCCATGGCGGCAGGTTCACGACTCGATCGTCTACAATCAGGGGTTGATGATCGACAATGTCGCCACGCAGATCATCAACCGCCGCCTGACCACCAAGGCGCGCGCAGGAGGAACATTCCTTGACGCGCGGATGGACCGCCAAAAGATGAGCCGCACGGTCGATGGCACTTTCTTATCTGTGGCACCGATCGGGCCAGACTGGAAAGCGGCGATCAAGGATGTCCGAGCGGTCATCGCCGATGCTTTGACCACTCCACCTTCTCAGCAGGAAATTGATCGCGAACTGGCCGAGATGTGGGTCAGCTATGTGAATTCGTTAGAGCAAGTTGAGCTGCAACCCGGGGCGCAACTGGCTGATGACATCGTGATGGCGCTCGACATTCGCGAAACGGTTGCCGCGCCAGATACGGTACTGAGCATTTTCGAGAGCGCTCGTCCGCTGGTTACTCCAGCTGCCGTGCAAGAGCACACCCGCAACCTGCTTACGGGTGCTGTTACCCGCAGCTTCATGGTTTCGCCGACTGCCGGAGAGGCGAATGTTGAAGGGCTGAAGCTGGCGCTTTCCAGCCCGGTCGCGGCAGATGCATCGGGTCGGGTGGCCTACAAGGACATCAAATTTCCCGACCTTCCGCCGATTGGCGAGCCAACCAAGCCAGTGTTGACCGTACCCACCGGGCTTCCTGATATTGAACAACTTGATTTTGCCAATGGCGTAAAAGTGCAGCTCTATCCAACGGCGGACGAGCCGGGCCGGGTAACCGTTCAGGTGCGCTTCGGCGCGGGCTATCGTGCCTTTGGGCCAGCTGACGCACCCTATATTGCGCTGGGGCAGGCCGCACTGATCAATTCTGGTGTTGGCCTGCTTGGCGAGAATGACCTTGATCAGATTTCCACCGGCCGGAAGCTAGCCTTTTCATTCGGCATCTCGGACACGTCCTTCGGCTTTTCGGCAGAGACCCGGCGCGAGGATCTGGCCGATCAGCTCTATCTGTTTGCCGCCAAGCTATCGCAGCCGCGCTGGGATGAAGGTCCGCTGACCCGCGCCAAGGCTGCGGCGCATTTGCAGTACGATGCGCTCGCCACATCGCCGCAGGGCGTGCTCGCCCGTGATCTCGACTGGATATCGCGCGGCCGTAATCCGCGTTTCCGTATGCCGACACCTGCGGAAACCGACGTCGCAACTGCTGCGCGGTTCAAGGCGATCTGGCAGCCGATCCTGATGAGCGGTCCGGTCGAGGTGCAGGTCTTTGGCGATATTGATCGCGACGCGACGATTGCGGCGCTTTCCCGCACCTTCGGCGCCTTGAAGCCCCGGCTTCCCTTGCCAACCAAGCTTGCGCCCTACCCGGGTATGCCGTTAGGCGGCGGCGCTCCGATTGTCCTGACCCATCGCGGAGACTCGACACAGGCCGCAGCGCTGATCTTCTGGCCTACAGGTGGCGGCATTAAGGGACTGCGCGATGGCCGCCAGCTGCGTATTCTGTCGGACGTATTCTCAAACCGTCTGCTCGATGGCCTGCGCGAAAAGCTGGGGGCGAGTTATTCCCCGCAGGTCTGGTCTGACTGGCCGATCGACATGCCGATTGGCGGGGAAGTGGTTGCCCGCGCGCAGCTGCAACCCAAGGACATTCCGGCCTTCTATGAACTGGCCGACAAGATCGCCGCCGATCTGGTCGCAAACCCGCCCAGTGAAGACGAACTCGCCCGCGTGACCGAACCAATCCGCCAGTGGATCACCCGCGCCTATACCGGATCAAACTATCTGATGGGACATATCCAGGGTGCTACCATTGAACCGGCGCGCTATGCAACGGTCCGTTCTTTGCTGCCCGATTCCACGGTTACGACGCCGCAGGCGATGCAGGCCTTGGCATTCAAGTATCTCATCAAACAGAAAAGCTGGCGGCTGGCCGTGCTGCCGGAGGGAAACGGGGTAGGGGCACAGGTCGCCCGATGAACTAACTGGTACGGAACGCTAACGTACTTTGCACTGCCTCCCATTCTGGTTATGGGCCGCCTCCGAAAAGGAGTGATACACGTGGCACCGAACTGGAATCCGGATAGCTGGAAGGCGCAGGAAGCGCGGCATCTGCCAGACTATCGCGAGCCTGAGGAACTGGCACAGGTTGAAGCGACACTTTCGCGATTTCCTCCGCTGGTCTTTGCCGGAGAAGCGCGCGCGCTGAAGGCCGATCTGGCCGAAGTCGCACAGGGCAAGGGTTTCCTGTTGCAGGGCGGTGACTGCGCCGAGAGTTTTGCCGAGTTTCACCCGGACAATATCCGCGACACGTTCCGCGTGCTGCTGCAGATGGCGGTCGTTCTGACTTTCGCCAGCAAGCAGCCCGTGATCAAGGTTGGACGCATGGCTGGGCAGTTCGCCAAGCCGCGCTCTGCGCCGACAGAAGTGCAGGGAGATCAAGAACTTCCAAGCTACTTCGGCGACATCATCAATGGTATCGAATTCGATCCCGCCACGCGCCGCAATGATCCTGCGCGGATGCTGCAGGCCTATAGCCAGTCAGCTTCGACACTCAATCTGCTGCGCGCGTTCTCGAACGGCGGCTATGCCAACCTACGGCAGGTGCACAAGTGGACGCTCGACTTCATGGGCCGCAGCCCTTGGGCCGCCAAATTCGCGGAGGTGTCTGACCGTATTGGTGAGGCGCTTGACTTCATGCAGGCCTGCGGCATCAACCCACAGACCGTGCCGCAGCTTCAGGGCACCAGCTTTTACACCAGCCACGAAGCGCTGCTGCTGCAATACGAGCAGGCGCTGACCCGCCGCGACTCGCTGACCGGGGACTGGTACGATTGCTCTGCCCACATGCTGTGGATCGGTGATCGCACGCGCTTTGATGGTTCGGCCCATGTCGAATTCCTGCGCGGGGTGGGCAATCCTATCGGCATGAAGTGCGGCCCCAGCCTTGAGCCGGACGCGCTGCTGCGGATGCTCGATACGCTGAACCCGGGCCGCGAACCTGGCCGGATGACTCTCATCAGCCGCTTTGGCCATGATAAGGTGGAAACCGGACTTCCCGCTCTGGTGCGTGCCGTAAAGCGCGAAGGTCATCCGGTGGTCTGGTCGTGCGATCCGATGCACGGCAATGTCGTCAAGGCAGCCAGCGGTTATAAGACGCGTCCGTTTGATCGCATCCTTGCCGAAGTGCGCGGCTTCTTTGCCGTGCACCGCGCCGAAGGAACCCACGCTGGCGGCATCCATATCGAGATGACCGGCCAGAACGTGACCGAATGCACCGGCGGCGCCATGGGCATCACTGATGAGGCTTTGGCTGATCGCTATCACACCCATTGCGACCCGCGGCTTAACGCCGCGCAGTCGCTCGAACTGGCCTTCCTGATCGCCGAGATGCTCAATCTCGAGGCGCAGGATCGCGGCGCGCAAGCTGCGTGACCGCCCCGTTCGATCTTACTGGCCGTGTCGTTATCGTCACCGGCGGTGCCATGGGCATCGGGGAGGGCATGGTGCGGATGCTGGCAGGCGCAGGCGCCCATATCGCCATTGCCGACCGCGACCTCGCCAAGGGCAAGGCGCTGGCCGCTGAACTCCGCGCGGACGGGTTGGCGGCGCAGGCCTTTGCCGTAGAATTGGCCGATGAAGGCTCGATCATCGCGCTTTCCGCCGATGTCATTGCCGCGATGGGCACGCCCTGGGCGCTGGTCAACAACGCCGGGGTGCAGGATCGCCAGTTGCTGCTCGAAGGCACGGCAGAGGAGTGGGACCGCAACAATGCGATCAACGCCCGCGCGCCGTTTTTGCTCACCCGCGAATTTGGGCGGGCGATGGTGGCGGCTGGTAACGGTGGCCGCATTGTCAACGTCGCTTCGTGCAGCTTGCGCGGGCAGGCGATCAAGGGGCTGGCTAGCTATATGGGATCAAAGGGCGCGCTTGCTGCCCTGACCAAAGCCAGCGCGCTGGAACTCGCCGAATATGGCATCACGGTGAACACAGTGCTGCCCGGCGGTGTCGGCACCCCCGGCTCAATCGGGGCCAAAGGGCCGCCCGCAGAAGGCCCCGCGCGCCGAATGCCCGCCTTGGGCATGTGCGAGCCTTCGGACATTGCCGGAGCCGTGCTCTATTTCGTCTCACCCGCAGCGCGCTTTGCCACCAACCAGACGATCTGCGTCGATGCGGGTTGGAGTGTAACCTGACGCCCCGGCGATAGGCTTTCAATCACGCTTGACCCCGGCGCGCCATGCGCCAAACCAGCAGCGTAAATCTTTGCTGGAGAGTAAACCCGTGTCATCCGTTCCCAACGAATTCCGCATCAAGTGGCCGCCCAAGGAAACCTGGACCGACGCTACGCGCGAAGTCCAATCGTTCTGGGGCGAGCCCAATTCGTGGGAAGAAGGCTCCAAGACCAACGTCATCAATGTCATGGCCAACCACCCGCCTCTGGCGCTGGCGTGGAGCCATTACGGCAAGTATTTCATGACTGGTCACACGCTGAACACGCGCCAGTTGGAAATCGTAGTTCTGCGCGTCGC
Source organism: Sphingomonadaceae bacterium (assembly GCA_947451875.1). Taxonomy (GTDB): domain Bacteria; phylum Pseudomonadota; class Alphaproteobacteria; order Sphingomonadales; family Sphingomonadaceae; genus Novosphingobium. The sequence goes on from CANGBE010000056.1 coordinate 5,827, forward strand.
CAAGCTGGTGAACTCGCCTTACGAATGGCACAACCATGTGGGCTATGCGATCAACGCCGGGATTACGCTGGAAGAAATCGCTGCGATCCGCGATTTCCCGAATTGCGAGCATTCCTTCAACGAGGAAGAGGCCGCGATCATCACGGCCTGCACCGAACTGATCGGCACCAACAACCTTACCGATGAAACATGGAATGCCCTGTCCAAAACGCTGGACCAGAATCAGCGGATGGATCTGGTCATGCTGATCGGCAACTATGTTATGACGAGCTGGGCGCTCTCTGCATTCGGGGTTCCGATCGAGGGGGGGGCCGATGCCATCGGGTTTGATCTTAAGACCCAATCGGGCCGCACACCCGGCGTAACCTATCGTCCCGGGGAAAACGAAGACTGGATCGAGAAGCGCGGATACTGAAGCATCCGGTTCCGCAAAGGGAGAAGGTCATGGCTAACGAAATGCCTGCTGCAAGCGAGCTCACCGGTCTTTCGCGCGCCGTAATTGCCTATAGCGAGGCCTTCGCCCGGCTGGTTGGCAAGGCCAAGGCTGGCACGCTCGGCGATGCCGAGTGGATGGAAATCGAAGGCCTGGTGAACACCAGCGCCTTTGTGCGCGAGGGTGTGTTCCTTGGCCCGCAGGCAGAAGTGATCGATTGGGCAACCTATCGCTCCTATGTGACGCAGTATGGCGGCCACACCGATTGGGAAGGCACCCTGCGGCGCATCACCGAAACCCCGGGCCGGGTTATCCTTGAGCTTGAAGAGCGCAATACGCGCGGCGGGGTTACCCATGTCGCGAACACCGTGACGATCTATGAATTCGACGATGCCGGAAAATTGCAGCACCTCGAAGTCTATGTCATGCCGCGCGGGGAAAGGCCTGCATGACACTTGACGAACTCCTCGCCCGCGAGGCCATTCGTGATACGATTGCCAAGTACAATGTCTCTGGCGATCGGCTGAAGGTCGATGACTACGCCGCCTGCTTCACCGAAGACGGAATCATCCAGTCCGAAGAAGCACCGGGCCAGTTCATCTTCCGCTATGAAGGGCGCGAGCAAATCCGGGCCTGGCAGAACCGCTGGCTAAGCCGCGAACCGGGGCAGGATACGGTCCACAAGGCAAGCTTCGTGCGTCATCACCTCGGCACCTGCAAGATCGATCTTACCGCGCCGGACACTGCCAAGGTGCGAACCTATTGGGCGGCTTGGACGGATATCGGGCCGGATCACTGCGGTGTTTACATCGATGACTTCCGCAAGGTGGAGGGCGAGTGGCTGATAGCGCTGCGCCGCGTGCGCAAGGACTGGGTTTCGCCCGATGGGCTGTTTCAGTCGGCGATTGACAATACTGGCCTCACGCCTGGCGGCTGAAGTTGTCGCAACCCAGAGAATTGAGGTGCAGCAGGTCTGATATTACAGCATGATCCGGGCACCTCAAATAGGATGCAGGCCCATGACCGAGTCGTCGATTGATCGCCGCGATTTTCTGAACCTCAGCGCTGCGGCAACGGCCGGGGTTGCGATTGCGGCACCTGCTGCTGCCTTGGCACAGACAGCGGCACCTGCAGCACCTTCTGGTCCGGTATATTCACCTCAGTCCGTTGCTTTGCCTTTCGATCCCAAGACGATTGCTGGCCTTTCGGAAAAGCTGCTGACCAGCCATCACGACAACAATTACGTCGGCGCTGTGAAGCGATTGGGGGCGATTGATGGGCAGCTGGCGGGCCTCGATCCTGCGACAGCACCTGGCTTCCTGCTCAACGGTCTCAAGCGCGAGCAACTTATTGCGTGGAATTCGATGGTACTGCACGAGATATACTTCTCCTGCCTCGGCGCGCCCAGCAAGCCCGGCACGGCGCTCAGCTCTGCCATCGAGCGCGATTTCGGCAGCGAAGCGCGCTGGCGGGCTGAATTCACCGCTATGGGCAAAGCGCTCGGCGGCGGCTCTGGCTGGGTTGTCCTTACCCGCTCGGCGCGGGACGGGCGGCTGGTCAACCAGTGGGCGGCAGATCACACCATGGCGCTGGCTGGTGGAGCGCCGATCATGGTGCTCGATATGTACGAGCATGCCTATGCCATGGATTATGGAGCAAAGGCCGCAGCCTATGTCGATGCCGTGGTGGCAACACTGAACTGGAGCGCGGCAGACGCGCGATTTGCCGGGGCTGAGAGGAAGTAAAACGCGATGGTCAGCGATCATGAAGACATCATCAACAAGCTGAATCTCTATGGTTTCGCGATCGATACCCAGCGCTGGGACC
>CANGBE010000057.1 GCA_947451875.1 Sphingomonadaceae bacterium
ATGTGGTGCTCAAGCGAGCGCGCTGATCAGCCGCACTGCCCCCGGTGCAGCAGCTTGTGATCGGCCAGCACCAGCGCCATCATCGCTTCTACCACTGGCACGCCGCGGATGCCGACGCAGGGGTCATGGCGGCCCTTGGTGCGGATTTCGCTGGCGTCGCCGTCGCGGGTGATGGTTTCCACCGGCGTCAGGATTGAACTGGTCGGCTTGAACGCCACCCGCACGAACACTGGCTGTCCGGTGGAAATACCGCCAGCGATTCCGCCTGCATGGTTGGCAAGGAATTCAGGCGATTCCGCACCGGGCCGCATCGGATCAGCATTGCCTTCGCCAGTCAGGCGGGCAGCGGCGAAACCATCGCCAATCTCGACGCCCTTCACGGCGTTGATTCCCATCATCGCGGCGGCAAGGTCAGCATCGAGTTTGCCATAAAGCGGCGCGCCCCAGCCTGCGGGAACGCCAGTCGCTTCGCATTCCACCACCGCGCCGACTGATGAGCCGGAAAGCCGGGCATCATCGACGATCTTCTCCCAGCGCACAGCCGCTTCGGCATCGGGGCAGAAGAAGGGGTTGCGGGTGATTTCGGCCGCATCGAAGTTATCGATGTTGATCGCATCGCCGCCGATTTCGCTGACCCAGGCGCGGATCGTCACTTCGGGGATCGCCAGCCGCGCCACGCCGCCAGCCGCCACCCGCGATGCGGTTTCGCGCGCGGAACTGCGCCCGCCGCCGCGATAGTCGCGAAAGCCGTATTTGGCGTCATAGGCATAGTCGGCATGGCCGGGGCGATAGGCGAGTGCGACCTCGCTGTAATCCTTGGAGCGCTGGTCAACATTCTCGATCATCAGGCTGATCGGCGTGCCGGTGGTGCGTTGTATGCCATCTTGGCCTTCGAACACGCCCGAGAGGATGCGGACCTGATCCGGCTCCTGCCGCTGCGTGGTGTACTTCGATTGCCCCGGACGGCGCGCGTCGAGGAAGGGCTGAAGGTCAGCCTCGCTCAGCGCCAGCCCCGGAGGGCAGCCATCGACAACGGCGCCAATCGCTGGCCCGTGGCTCTCGCCCCAGGTGGTGAAACGGAAAAGGCGGCCGAAGCTGTTCACGGACATAACCGCGCTTTTGCCGAGAATGATTGATTTGTCCACTTTGCCGGTTAGGAAGCCCGAATGTACTTGGTCGTTTTCCGCAACCGCAAGCGCGCCGATATCAATGGTGCCGACTATTCCGCCGCGGCAAACCGCATGGAAGAACGCGCCCGCGCGCAGCCAGGCTTTCTTTCTTTCAAGAGCTTTGCTGCTGATGACGGAGAAGTGGTGGCGATATCTGAATGGGAGAGCGAAGCCGCGGCGCGCAGCTGGGGCAGGGATCAGGAGCACGCCATGATCCAAGGTCGGGGACGGTCAGAATGGTATGCCGAATACACCTTGCTGGCCGGATCTCCCGACCGCATTCATCGCTTTCCCTGATCGCATTTTCGAGAGGATCGGCTGTTGTCTATCACGCTTTATGGCATTCCCAACTGCGACACCGTGAAAAAGGCCCGCGACTGGCTCACCGCGCGCGGGATCGATTACGCGTTTCATGACTACAAGAAGGCCGGTGCCGACGCCGCGCAGATCGCCCGCTGGTGTGATGCGGCGGGCTGGGAGAAGGTGCTCAACCGCGCTGGCACAACCTTTCGCAAGCTGCCGGACGAGACCCGCGAAGGGCTGGATCAGGCCAAGGCTGTCGCCGTGATGGCGGCCAATCCCTCCTGCATCAAACGCCCGATTGTCGAGCATGGCGGCGGACTGCTGGTCGGCTTCAAGGTGGACGAATGGGAGGCCGCACTGGGATGAGCGCGTGAGCTGGCAGGAAGTCGCCGGGTTCGTCCTTGGCCTGATCAACATTGTTCTGCTGGTCCGCCGGTCGGTGTGGAACTTTCCGGTGGCGATGGTCATGGTCAGCCTTGTCGGCGTCGTGTTGTTCCGCAGCCGCCTCTATTCCGAAGCCGGGCTGCAGGGCTTTTTCTTTGTCGTCAACGCCTATGGCTGGTGGCTGTGGAGCCGCGCCAAGGGCGCGGAAAACGCCGTGCCGGTGGAGTGGATGAGCCCGAAAGCGCGGGTGGTTTGGTCCGCCGCGACTGTCCTGTGCAGTGTGTCGCTGGGGTGGATCATGCACCGCTTCACCAATGCCGCGCTGCCCTTTGCCGATTCGGCGATCACCGGCGCGAGTATCGCCGCGCAGTTCCTGCTCTCTTTCCGCAAAATCGAAAACTGGGCGCTGTGGGTGGTGATCGACGTTGCCTCGGTTGGCCTCTACCTCTATCGCGATCTCTACCTTTTTGCCGTCCTCTACGTCGCGTTCGGGGTGATTTCGGTGATAGGTTTGAGGGAATGGATGAATTCGGCAGGTGGGCCCGCGAAGGCATGATTACGGTTTGCTTTCACGGCGCCGAGAGCACCGGCAAGTCTGTGCTCGCTGAGAGCCTCGCGCGGCATTTTGGCTGTCCGTGGGTGCCCGAATATGGCCGCACCTATTGTGAGGAGCGCGGCACTGATCTGACCATGGACGATCTGCTCGCGATTGCCGAAGGGCAGGATGCGGCGAACCGCGCCGCGGCGGCATCGGGGCCGAAGCTGCTGATCCTCGACACTGACCAGCTGATGACAGCGGCTTGGGCGGAGATGCTGTTTGGCGAGGTTCCGGCTGAACTGATGGCCTATCCCAAGGCCGATCTGTATCTGCATTTTGCCGCTGACGTTCCATGGATCGACGATGGCACGCGCTTTTTCGGCAAAGGGCCGCTGCGGTCACGCTTTGCCGAGCTGGCCGCTGATATGCTTAGCCGTGCCGGTGTGAAATCGATCCGCGTCGCGGGCGATTGGCAGGCGCGCGAGACTGCTGCGCGAGAGGCGATTGTCGGCTTGCTGGCAAGAGTGTAAAGAAGCGTCGGGCCACACTTTCGGCACCCATGAGGTCACAACGATGGATTTTTTCAAAGGCCTGATTCCGGGCGCAATCCTGACGCTGGTGGTTGGCGGTGTCCTTGGCGTCAACCACTCGCGCGGTGGTGTGCTCAGCGTGTTTCACCAGACGCTGCATGGCTTCAGCTTCTATTGGTCTTGGTCGCTATTCATCGCCGTAACCCTGCTGTCATGGGCGTTGTTCGCGATGTCGCCGAAGTAATGACTAGGCGGCGACTGCCGTAACGATATAGTTCAGCGCAAGGTCGGCAGACAGATGCAGGCCTTTGCTGGGTGACCAGGCAATGCCCTGCGGATCACCCATTGCCAGCCCGGCATCGGCGAGCAGTTCGCGCAATTCGTTTGGCGTGACGAAATCATCCCAGTGATGCGTGCCGCGCGGCACCATGCCGATACGCTCTGCGCCCTCGACCAGCAGCAGCTTCGATTGCGGCGTGCGGTTGGGGCAGGAGAGAACCATCAGGCCGCCCCTGTTTTCATTGGCGGGTGCCAGCGCTGCGGCCAGCGCGGCAAGGAAGGCAGGCTTGTCTGCAACATGCTCGATCACTTCCATCGCGGTGACGAGATCGAAGCCTGAGAGGCCTAGTTCACCGATGTCTTCGCAGTAGTAGGCGATTTCCAGTCCGCCACCGTCTGCGTGGGCTTTGGCCGCCGCGATATTCTCTGCCGCTGCGTCAACGCCGGTCACGCTCGCGCCCAGCCGGGCCAGTGGCTCGCACAGCAAGCCCGCGCCGCAGCCCACATCCAGCGCCCGCTTCCCCGCCAGCGGCCTGATCGAGCGGCTATCGCCAGCCCAGTGTCGGTCAATCTCGGCGCGCAGAAAACCGAGTCGCACCGGGTTCAACCGGTGCAGCATCGCCGATGAGCCCTTGGGATCCCACCAGTCTGAAGCCAGTTTACCGAAATGCGCCGCCTCAGCGGGCCTGATCGTTGTTGCATTAGCCATGCCCTCTTTCTAAAGCGCCCGCGCTGTCTGGTCGAGTGCCGGACTTCATTTCATTGTTTCGTCCCACGTGAGGAGCGGCAGATTTGGCCCGCATCGTGATGAAATTTGGCGGCACTTCGATGGCCGGCACCGAGCGCATCCGGCGCGTCGCACGCATTGTCCAGCGCCAGCAGGCGGCGGGGCATGAAGTTGCCGTGGTGGTTTCCGCCATGGCTGGTGAGACCGACCGTCTGGTAAACTTCTGCCGCGAGGCTGATCCGCTTTATGATCCGGCAGAATACGACGTTGTCGTCGCCGCTGGTGAGCAGATAACTGCAGGCTTGCTGGCGATGCATCTGCAATCGCTGGGCGCGAAGGCGCGTTCTTGGCTCGGTTGGCAGTTGCCGATCAAGTCGGACGATGCCCATGCCAAGGCGCGGATTGAGGATATCGATGCCGATGCGCTGATCGCCTCGATGCAAGCCGGCGAGATCGCTGTCATTCCGGGCTTTCAGGGCCTTTCGCCGCAGGGCCGGGTGACCACGCTGGGCCGCGGCGGTTCGGATACCTCGGCGGTCGCTGTGGCAGCGGCGGTTAAAGCCGATCGCTGCGATATCTACACAGATGTCGATGGCGTTTATACCACCGACCCGCGCATCGTTGCCAAGGCGCGCAAGCTGAAGAGCGTGACCTATGAGGAAATGCTTGAGCTGGCTTCGGTAGGCTCGAAAGTGCTGCAAACCCGTTCGGTCAGCCTTGCCATGAAGGAAAAGGTGCGGGTTCAGGTGCTGTCATCGTTTATCGACGACGATGCCCCCGCTGCCGATACGATCCCCGGCACCATGATTGTCAGCGACGAAGAATTAGAAGGATTGGATATGGAACGCCAGCTAATCACCGGCATCGCTGCCGACAAGAACGAAGCCAAGATCACCATGACCCGCGTGCCCGACCGGCCGGGCGCTGTGGCGGCGATCTTCTCTCCGCTGGCGGCGGCGAACATCAACGTCGACATGATCATCCAGAACGTCGCCAAGGATAAGGGCGAAACCGACGTGACCTTTACAGTCCCCGGTGCCGATCTCGCCCGGGCTCAGGCGCTGCTGGAAGCGCAGAAGGAAGCCATCGGCTATTACCGCCTGATCGCGGATAGCAAGGTGGCCAAGGTTTCGGTGGTTGGCGTCGGCATGAAGAGCCACGCTGGCGTTGCTGCGACGATGTTTCGCAGTCTGGCTGATCGCGGGATCAACATTCAGGCGATTTCCACCAGCGAAATCAAGGTTTCTGTCATCATCGACGAGGATGAAACAGAACTCGCCGTTCGCGTGCTGCACACTGCCTACGAGCTTGATGCCAAAGACGACGCAGCTTGAGGTTGTCGCAATAAAAAATCCCGCCCCCGGTTGTTACCGGAGGCGGCCAAGCCTTTTTGCAATAAAAAATCCCGCCCCCGGTTGTTACCGGAGGCGGGAAGCGACCCGAAGGGCTTGCAGATTGGGCTACAAGTAATCCTTGCGGGTTGGCCCGAGGTCGGAGGCAACCAAGTCCCGAGCCGTTGACTGCTCCAGAGCACAGCCCCCGATTCGGCGCACGCGAATTGCGACAATCTGTTACATTTTGAAGACAGTTGACTTGTGTGACGCACAATGTTGCGCCGAAGGGCTCTCATGCCTAAAGGCAAAGCTTGAGCAATCTAAGGAAACGCACTGCATGATGGCCTATCCCCGCGCCCACGCCCTGATGAAACGCGGCGCGGAGTTTCTTGGTAGCGAATATGCAATCCTTTGCGGTGCGATGTCCTGGGTTTCAGAGCGCAATCTCGTTTCGGCGATCAGCAATGCCGGCGGCTTTGGCGTAATCGCCTGCGGGGCAATGACTCCGGAACTGCTCGACAAGGAAATCACCGCGACCAAGGCGCTTACCGCGAAGCCCTTTGGCGTCAACCTGATCACCATGCATCCCGGCCTGTTCGATCTGATCGCGGTCTGCGCGCGCCATTCGATCGGCCTGGTGGTTCTGGCCGGTGGCATTCCACCCAAAGGTTCAATCGAAGCGCTCAAAGAAGCAGGTGCGAATGTCATTTGCATTCCGCCGACGCTGGCGCTGGCGAAGAAGTATCTTCGCTCCGGCGCGGATGCGCTGGTGATCGAGGGCATGGAAGCCGGCGGGCACATCGGCCCGGTTTCCACCTCGGTGCTGGCGCAGGAAATCCTGCCGGCACTGGCGGAAGAGCATCTGGTATTTGTCGCGGGCGGCATTGGCCGGGGTGAGGCGATTGCCAGCTACCTCGAAATGGGTGCAGCCGGTGTGCAGCTCGGCACGCGCTTTGCCTGTGCGACTGAGTCCATCGCCCATCCGGCCTTCAAGGCGGCCTTCTTCCGCGGCAATGCGCGTGATGCCGTAGCCTCGGTACAGGTTGATCCGCGCCTGCCGGTGATCCCGGTGCGCGCGCTGAAGAACAAGGGCACCGAAGAATTCACCGCCAAGCAGCTCGAAGTGGCGAAGCTGCTCGATTCCGGCGCGATCGAAATGGGCGAGGCACAGTTGCAGATCGAGCATTACTGGGCCGGTGCCTTGCGCCGCGCAGTAATCGACGGCGATGTCGAGAATGGCTCGCTTATGGCAGGCCAATCAGTCGGCATGGTCAACAAGGAAGAGCCAGTCGCCGATATCATCGCCACCCTGATGCAGGAATGCGAAGCGGCGCTGGCCAAACGGTAAATCCGGCCTAGGCTGACCGGCGAGGGAGAGCTTCCATGTCTGCCAGCGGAATTGACCACGTCAACATCCTGACCGATGATCTAGAAGCGACCGTTGCCTTCTATGAGCAGGTGCTTGAACTGTCGCGTGGCAAGAGCCCGGCGCAGGTGCGCGGTCTGGAGGGAGCATGGATGCTCAATTCAGAAGGCAACGCACTCGTCCACCTGATTGGCAATGCGCCGGGGCTTAGTCTTGGCGTTGGGCGCACGCCGGGCCAATCGACCAACGCCGTCCACCATGTCGCTTTTCGCTGCTCCGGCTTCGCCCAAACGCAGGCGAGGCTTACCGCACTAGGCCTCGACTTTCAGGTCAACGACGGACTGTTTGGGCTGCGCCAGATCATGGTGCAGGATCCGAACGCGGTAAGCGTGGAAATGAACTTCACCGGAGAATAGGTGCAGAGGCCCTTATGTAAGGCTCGATTCCGGCTTGTTATGACACCGGTATCATAATAGAATAACGGCAAGTTCGGGTCGGCATAAGCTGGGCCATATTGTGGGAGATTCTGAAATGGGCAAAGCAGCGCTTAAGGTAATGGCTGGCATGGCGCTGGTGCTAGCCGCGCCGCTGGCTGCGGCGACCATTGGCATGATGGAGCCTGCTGCACCAATCACCCGTGATCGGCTCACCAACTTGCCTGCGGCAGAACGCAAGGCTTGGGGTGACTATCTGGCCCTGTCCGATCGTCTCCGCGCTGCTGATATGGCCGCGCTGAAGGCCGAGCGGGAGGGCCTTCCAGCTAACCCGGCAGCACCCGCCGATGGGCCATCGGGCGGTGGTGGACTCAGCCTCAAGCATCCTGCTGCATGGTTCGCCGGGCCAGAGGCAAAAGGTATTGCCGACAACATCGTCAGCTTCCAGACACCGGCAGGCGGCTGGGGCAAGAATCAGGATCGCTCCGGTCCGCCCCGTCAGCGCGGGCAATCGTGGGTGATCGGCGATCACGGCAGCGCCGATGCCGAGGCCAGCTATGTCGGCACCATCGACAACAACGCGACTATCGACGAAATCCGCTTCCTCGCCGCCTATCAGCAGGCGCACCCCGGGGCGGATGGCGAGCCCTATCGTGCGGCGCTGGGCAGGGGGCTGACCTATCTTATCCAGATGCAGATGCCGAACGGCGGCTATCCTCAAGTCTTCCCGCTCGAGGGCGGTTACCATGACGCGGTTACGTTCAATGACGATGCGCTGGCCCAGGTTGGCGAATTGCTGCGCGATGCAGGCAGCGGCAGCGGCGGGTTTGCAGCGCTTGGCGTTCAGCAGCGCGCCGCCGCCAAGTCAGCCTATGACCGCCTCATCGCTCTCGTCCTGCGCACCCAGATTGTTGCTGGGGGCAAGCTTGCGGGATGGGGGCAACAATATGATGCGCTGGCGCTTACCCCCGCCGGGGCCCGCAATTTTGAGCCGATTTCGCTGTCC
>CANGBE010000058.1 GCA_947451875.1 Sphingomonadaceae bacterium
ACTAGCCATTATTTGCCAAACGCCATTCAGCCTCTATCTTTGGCGGATCAAATCAAAACAGGCACTCCCCACATGACCTTCGCACGCAAAGTCTGGCATCTTCTTGTCGGCATCAAGGATGGCCTGGCGCTGCTGTTCCTGCTGTTGTTCTTTGGCGCGCTCTATGCCGTGCTGATGAGCCGCCCAAGCCCCGGGCAGGTGCGCGAGGGCGCGCTGCTGCTGAAGCTGGATGGCACGGTGGTGGAAGAGCCTGAGGCGGCAGACGGGTTCAGCGCCCTGCTCGGCGGGTCGCTGCCGACCAAGCAATACCGGGCCCGTGATCTGGTCCGGGCACTTGATGCCGCTACCACCGACGACAAGGTAAAGGCCGTGGTGCTCGATCTTTCGCGCTTCACCGGCGGTGGCCTCGTCCACATGGAGGAAATCGGCGCGGCGCTTGACCGGGTGAAGGCGGCGAAGAAGCCAGTGCTGACCTATGCCTTTGGCTATGCCGACGATGGCGTGATGCTGGCTGCCCATTCCAGTGAAGTCTGGGTCGATCCGATGGGCGGCGCGTTCATTCTCGGGCCGGGCGGGCAGAACATGTACTATGCCAAGCTGCTGGAGCGCTTCAAGATCACCCCGCACGTTTACAAGGTCGGCACATACAAGGACTACGTTGAACCTTACGTCCGCAACGATATGTCTGCGCCCGCGCGGGAAGCGCGCTCGGCCGTGCTGGGCGCGCTGTTCGATAGCTGGAAGGCAGACGTCAAGAAGGCGCGGCCCAAGGCCAACCTCGATCTCGTTACCAAGGATCCCGCCGGCTGGTATAAGGCGGCTGCCGGCGACGGCGCGCAGGCGGCGCTCAATGCCGGTCTCGTCGACAAGGTGGGTGACCGCGTGGCCTTCGGCAAACACGTCGCCGAGCTGGTTGGCGAGGACAAGCTGGACGAAAAGCCCGGCGCCTTCGCGCATTCGACGCTCAAGGCCTTCCTCGCCAAGCATGAGGCAGAAACCAAAGGCAAAACCATCGCTGTCGTCACCATCGCGGGCGAGATTGTTGATGGCAAGGCCGGGCCGGGCAAGGCAGGCGGAGACCGCATCGCCGATCTGCTCGATGGCAAGGATACCAAGGATATCAAAGCGCTGGTAATTCGCATCGATTCGCCCGGCGGATCGGTAACCGCATCGGAACGAATCCGCACGGCGATCGAACGGCAGAAGGCCAAGGGCATCCCGGTGGTCGTATCAATGGCCAATGTCGCAGCGAGCGGCGGCTATTGGGTCTCCACTCCGGGAACCCGCGTCTTTGCCGAGCCGGGCACAGTCACTGGGTCGATCGGCATCTTTGCGGTGGTCAATTCCTATGAAAAGGCGCTCGCCGGATATGGCGTGACCTCTGACGGCGTGCGCACCACGCCGCTATCGGGCCAGCCCGACGTATTTGGCGGCTTCACGCCCGAGGTAGAAGCTTTGCTACAATCGAGCATCGAGCGCGGATACCAGCGTTTCATCGGCCTTGTCGGCAAGGCCCGCGGCAAAACGCCCGAGCAGGTCGATGCCATCGCGCAAGGCCGCGTGTGGGATGGCGGGACAGCGCGACAGCTGGGGCTGGTCGACCAGTTCGGTTCGCTGGATGATGCTCTCAACTACGCCGCTGCGCAGGCCAAGCTCGAGTCGGGTGACTGGCACGCCTCCTATTTGGGGCAAAAGGAAAGCGGCTATTCCTCGCTGTTCGAGCGTATGACCGACGACGAAGATTCCTCCCCGCCCGAAGAGGGCGACATCTTTGCTATGCTGAACCACCGCCAGCAAAGCATGGTGGAGCGCGCATTGACGCAAGCCAGCCACCTGTTGGGGGCGAGCGGGATGCAGGTCTATTGCCTGGAATGCCCGGCTCCAAATGCTCCGCAAGCTAAGTTAACGAAGCCCGCCGGTTGGCTGGGATGGGCTTACGAAGTAGGACTGCTCAGCCCATCATGAGTTTATGTGGTTTCCAGCCGCGCAGTCCCGCTTGCCCTTTGCGCCCCAAGCCACTAAGGGCCAGCGCCTGAATTTTGGCTTCGTTTAGATCGCGGGCGTGGCGGAATTGGTAGACGCGCTGGTTTTAGGTACCAGTATCGTAAGATGTGGGGGTTCGAGTCCCTTCGCCCGCACCAGTTCCACCCGGCAACAGGATCGGCGAATCGTCAGCATGGATGAGCGCGAAAGCGCATGTGAAAAAGGCTTGAGTTGAAATGCAGATTGTCGAGACCAGCAATGAAGGCCTGAAGCGGGCCTATACCATCACGATCACCGCCAAGGCGATTTCCGCGCGTATCGAAGGTGAAGTCACCAAGATCGCCCCGCAGGTTCGCATGCCCGGCTTCCGCCCCGGCAAGGTGCCCGCCAATCTCGTCAAGAAGATGCACGGCCCGCAGCTGCATCAGGATGCGCTGAACACCTCGATCCGTGAAGCGATGGACAAGCTGGTGGCTGACAACAAGCTGCGCCCCGCGATGCAGCCTGCCGTGTCGCTCGGCGATGGCTATGAAGAAGGCAAGGATGCCGAGCTGACAGTCGCTCTGGAAATCCTGCCCGAGATCAAGTCGCCCAGCCTTGAAGGCCTGAAGCTCGATAAGCTGGTTGTTCCGGTTTCCGATGCCGAAGTGACTGAGTCTATCGCCAAGATCGCTGCCGGTTCGAAGAGCTATACCGATGCCAAGAAGGGCAAGAAGGCCGAAGACGGCGATCAGCTGATCATCGATTTCGTCGGCAAGCTCGATGGCGTGGAATTTGAAGGCGGCAAGGCTGAAGACGCCGCGCTGGTGATCGGCTCGGGCCAGTTCATCCCCGGCTTCGAAGAACAGCTCACCGGCGTGAAGGCTGGCGACGAGAAGATCATCACCGTTACCTTCCCCAAGGACTATCAGGCCGCAAACCTGAAGGGCAAGGACGCCACTTTCGACGTAACCGTTAAGGCCGTGAAGGTTCCGGGCGAAGCCAAGCTCGATGACGATTTCGCCAAGACGCTGGGTCTTGATAGCCTTGAAGTGCTGCAGGGCTTGCTGCGTGGCCAGCTTGAGCAGGAAACTGCCGGCCTGACCCGCACCCAGATGAAGCGCCAGCTGCTCGACAAGCTGGCCGCCGATCACGATTTCGACGTGCCGCCCTCGATGGTCGAGGCTGAGTTCGAGCAGATCTGGAACCAGCTTCTGCAGGAAACGAAGGGTGAAGAAGATCCTGAGGCTGCTCTCAAGGAAATCGAAGCCGAGAAGGAAGATTATCGCGCCATCGCCGTGCGCCGGGTTCGCCTTGGTCTGCTGCTTTCCGAAATTGGCCAGGCAAATGGCGTTGAGGTCACCCAGCAGGAAATGAACATGCTGGTTCAGCAGGCTGTGCAGCAGTACCGCCAGGAAGATCGCCAGCGCTTCGTCGAATACATCCAGAATGAGCCGCTCGCTGCTGCCCAGCTGCGCGCTCCGCTTTATGAGGACAAGGTTGTCGACTTCCTGTTCGACAAGGCCGAAGTCACAGAAAAGACAGTGACCAAAGAAGAGCTTCAGGCAGCGATCGAAGCTGAAGAAGGCGCCGCTGCCGCTGCTCCTGCCAAGAAGCCTGCTGCAAAGAAGGCTCCGGCCAAGAAGGCTGAGGCCAAGGCTGAAGCCGCTCCTGCCGAGGAAGCCAAGCCTGCTGCCAAGAAGGCCGCCGCTCCCAAGCAGGAAGCTGCGCCAAAGGCTGAAAAGGCCGAGGCCGCTCCCGCCAAGAAGGCTGCTGCCAAGAAGTAATCCGCCTATTCCGCAAGGACTTAAGGCTGACCAAGCGGCCCGGTGCGTTTAGGCGCGCCGGGCCGTTTTGCGTCAGGGCTTAGGCTATGACCTCGCGCCATCCCCCCGGCGCAATGCCTTCCACCGTCCATTCGCCAATCGCCCAGCGCACCAGGCGCAAGGTGGGATGGCCCACGGCAGCGGTCATGCGGCGCACTTGACGGTTTTTCCCCTCGCGGATCGTCAGCCTGATCCAGCAATCGGGTACGGTTTTGCGAAAACGAACTGGCGGATCGCGAGGCCAGAGCTGGGGATCGTCAATCCGCTCCGCCTCTGCGGGGAGTGTGCGGCCATCTTTCAGCAATACACCTTGGCGCAGGGCTTTAAGGCTGGCTTCCGCAATATCGCCATCAACCTGCACCAGATAGGTCTTGGCCATCTTGAACTTCGGCTCGGCAATCCGCGCCTGCAGCCTGCCGTCATCGGTCAGCAGCAGCAAGCCCTCGCTGTCCATATCGAGGCGGCCGGCGGGATAGACGCCGGGCGCGTCGATAAAATTTGACAGCGTCGGGCGCGGCGAGGGGCTGCTGCGATCGGTGAACTGCGGCAGGACGCCAAAGGGCTTGTTGAACAGGATCAGGCGCGACATCTGCGGTTACCCTTCGTCAAAGCCCAGGCTCCCCTGATTGAACAGGGTTGCAATCAGATCCATTGCCGCGTCCGATTTCAGTGCCTCCGGCCCGGGTTCAACAACGCTGTTCGCGCACAAATGCTTGGCAAATGCGGCAGTCGCGCCGGTGCAATCATGGCTCCCACCATCGACAAACAGCAGCACCGAGCCTTGCTCCCCGTACACAAACGCAAAGCGGCTGGCCGGATTGCGGAGCAATGGCTCGCCGCCGGCCAGAGCCTCACGCAACTCCTCAACGGTGAACGGTTCCTCTGGTCCCCAATCCACCTCGGGATATTTGCGAGTAGACGTATATTCGCCAAACCAACGCGCAAAGGCATCCTTGTCGCCCAGCTTTTCGGTGACCATCGCGTGCAGCGCTTCCAGAGCATCGGCGCCAATCTCGCCGGGGTTGCTTTGCGCCTTCAGTTGCGGGTCTTCGTAGCGATCATCGTCGACCAGTTCTTCCAGCAGATCATCCGCCCAGCCGCCAATCAGTTCGGCCCGCGACGGGGCGCGGAAACCGATCGAATAGGTCATGCAATCATCGCCGACTGCGACACCATTATGGGCAAAGCGTGGCGGCACGTAGAGAATGTCGCCCGGTTCGAGAAGCCATTCTTCAGTCGGCTGGAAATCGGCGAGCAGGCGCAGATCATCGTGCGGCAGCAGCGGCGTATCTTCGTCACAGCGCGGCCCCACCTGCCAACGCCGCTGGCCAAGGCCCTGAATCAGGAACACGTCATAGTGATCGAAATGCGGCCCCACCCCGCCGCCATCGCTGGCATAGGAGACCATCACATCGTCGATCCGCCAGTTCGGCACAAAGCGAAAGTCATCGAGCAGCGCGGCGACTGCTGGAACGTGATGGTCCACCGCCTGCACCAGCAAGGTCCACGGCATCTTGCCCAGCGCGCCAAAGCGGTCCTCGGGGAAGGGGCCATGCTCAGCCTCCCAGCGCTCACGATCGAGCGTGATCAGCCGCGCCTCGACATGATCCTCGCAGGCGAGCCCGGCAAGGTCATCAGGATCGAGCGGATTGGCCCAGGTGCCAAAGGCCCCGCGGATCAGCAGCGGCTTCTTCTGCCAGGTATCGCGCAGGAAAGCGTGGGTATCGAAGTTTTCAAATGGCATGAATGCTCACAATGCGCCTGAACCCAAAGGGCCGGGAAGGGTTGGCCTTAGCACATGCTGGCACCAATAGCGGCCTGATCGTTGGCATGCCGAGTGAGCCAAGATTGCTGGGTCTGACACTACGAATGCGACAGTAGGGGTTCAGGCGGGATGTCCAAAGCGTGAAGAACGGACGGCAGCCTTGTTGTCGTATCCGGAATGGCAACTATCAGGCGAGATCATCCAATAATCCGCCATGCGTATGCTGGCTCAGCCCCCACTTACTCCCCCCAGCGCCTAAGCCCCGGCACCGCCAGCTTGGCACTTCGCACCCTCTCATAAGCCGCGCCTGCTTCCAGCACCTTGCGGTCCTCCCATTGTCCGGCGATGAAGCTCAGCCCCACTGGCAGGCCTTCCACCGCGCCCATCGGCACGGTGAGGTGTGGGTAGCCCGCGATGGCAGCCAGGCTGCCTGCGCCGACGTCCAGCCCGTGGCTGACGGTCATCAGGTCAATCGGCCATGCCGGGCCTTCGGTGGGGAAGATCAGTAATGACAGCTTGTGGTCGGCCAGCAGCTTGTCGATGCCTTCCTTGCCTGCGAGGCGCAGCGAGAGCTCGCGCGCCGTTTTGTAGGCCGCTTCGTCGCTCAGCTTGTCTGCGGCTTCGAAGGTTTCCTGCCCGAACCAGCGCAGCTCCGCTGCCTCGTGCGCCTTGTTCCACGCAATGGCATCGCTGAGGCTGCGGATGGGCGGGTTGCCGGGGAGCGATTGGAGATAGGCGTTCAGGTCCTGCTTCAGCTCCCAGCGCAGCACGAGACTTTCGCCTTTGTACATCGCTGCGTCGGCATCAAAATCGAGATCGACGATCTCCGCGCCGCCGCGCTTCAGATCGGCGAGAGCGGCTTCGAACAGCGCGTTCACGCCGCGGCTGTTGCCCACAGCGTTACGCAGTACGCCTATGCGGACGCCGCTGAGGCTTGCTGAATCGAGGCCTCTTGCAAAATCCAGTTTGTGCTGATCGGCTTGGGCGGTGGCCGGGTCTGCGGGGTCAGTTCCAGCCATCGCAGTGAGCAGCAGCGCTGCGTCGGCTACGCTGGTTGTCATCGGCCCGGCGGTGTCCTGGCTGTGGCTGATTGGCACGATGTGGTTGCGGCTGACGAGGCCGACGGTGGGCTTCAGCCCGACGATGCCGTTGATGGAGGCCGGGCAAGTGATCGAGCCATCGGTTTCAGTGCCGATTGCCGCCCAGCTCATTCCTGCCGCCACCGCCGCGCCACTGCCTGCCGAGGAACCGCAGGGGCTGCGATCAGTGGCGTGCGGATTGCGCGTCTGCCCGCCGAGACCGCTCCAGCCTGAGCTCGAGCGGTTGCCGCGGATATTGGCCCATTCGCTCAAGTTGGTCTTGCCGAGAATCACGACGCCCGCCGCGCGCAGGTTTGCCACCAGCGGGGCATCGCGGTGGGTGATGTTGTCTTTCAGGGCGAGGCTGCCGGCGGTGGTCGCCATCGGATCGAGTGTTTCGATATTGTCCTTGATCAGCACCACTTTGCCAGCGAGCGGTCCGGTTATACCCTGTGCTTTTTCCGCCATGCGATAGGCGTCGGGATTGATCGCGATCACCGCATTGATCTTCGGTCCCTGTTTATCGAGCGCCTCAATCCGCTGGACATAGGCAGAAACCTGTGATGGCGCGCTGGCCAGGTTCTGATGCGGAATGGCCGCGCAGCCGGGCAGGGCGAGAAGCAGGGGTAACAGGCGAAAAGGACGGATCATCGATGGCTCCCGGTGTAATCTGCGCGATGCTAGGCGCGGTTTTTTCGCTGGCAAGTGGCATGGCGGGTTAATTGTCGGTCATTTGAGGGTTAACGCCCTTGAACATTGGCCGTTCAGACGCGAGATAGGCGGTTCAACCAGTTTAAGGATTCCCGATGCTCGATCTGTTTGGCGCGTCTGACGGCCAAGGTAAGTTCTCCCGCGACCCATTCACCGGCGCTTTGGTGCCGACGGTGGTCGAGCAATCGAGCCGCGGTGAGCGCGCTTTTGACATCTTCTCGCGCTTGCTGCGTGAACGCATCATCTTTGTGACCGGCGAAGTTGAAGACCACATGGCCTCGCTGATCGTCGCCCAGCTGCTGTTCCTCGAAAGCGAGAACCCCAGCAAGGACATCTCGATGTACATCAATTCGCCCGGCGGCGTGGTGACGGCTGGTCTGGCGATCCACGATACCATGCAATACATCCGCCCGCGCGTTTCCACGGTTTGCATCGGGCAGGCCTGTTCGATGGGCTCGTTCCTGCTCGCGGCTGGCGAAAAGGGTATGCGCGTTGCCCTGCCGCAGGCGCGGATCATGATCCACCAGCCTTCGGGCGGATCGCGCGGCATGGCTTCGGATATCGAGATTCAGGCCCGCGAAATCCTGCGCCTGCGCACCCGCCTGAACGAACTTTATGCCAAGTTCACCGGCAAGTCGGTTGAGGAAATCGGCACCGCAGTTGAT
>CANGBE010000059.1 GCA_947451875.1 Sphingomonadaceae bacterium
AATCGGCTGCAGCCTGCGTAGCGAGCGCGAAGTTCCTGTCACCGATCAGTACGCTTGCCCCAGCTTCGGCAAGCCGCCGCGCGATACCCTTGCCAAGCCCTTGTGCTGCGCCAGTCACGACAGCCGTGCGTCCGGCAAGCGAGACGAGCTCGGCAATCGAATGGGCTGATGGGTCAACGATAGTGGTCAAAACATATCTCCGCGCACATCCGGTCGCCAAAAAGAGGGTGGGCGACACCCTTTTACAGGTGCCGCTCGGGAGGAAGGATAAGCTACTTGGTGTAACGCAGCCTGTCCAGAATTTTATGCGCTATTGTGTTGCGTAAATATCTCTATGGCTTTCCCATGAGATTAGTGAGCGGAGTCGACATGGCTCCGTCCAGCCTAACCGTCTGCCCATTCAGGAACGGTGTTCGCAGGAAGGCTTCTACCAACTGTGCATATTCCTCGGGCTGCCCAAAGCGCTTCGGGAATGCGACGTTCGATATGAGCGCTGCCTTCAGGGCCTCAGGCGCGCCGGAAAGCCGGGGCGTCCAGATCGGGCCGGGCGCAATTGCCATGGCTCTCACGCCGATGTCCGCAAGGTCACGGGCCATCGAAAGGGTCATGGCGACGATCGCAGCTTTGCCCGCCGAGTAACCGACCTGCCGCGCCTGTCCGTCAAAGGCAGCCGTCGATGCGGTGTTGACGATCAATCCCCGCTGTCCGTCGCCGTCCGGCTCATTGCTGGCCATAGCAGCCGAACACAGGCGCGAAACGTTGAACGGCCCCATAAGATGCAGGTCAATCAGTTGCCGAAACAGCGCCATGTCATGCGGGATGCCATCAGCCGTAGTGGTGGCTGGTGCCATGACCGAGACACCTGCAGCGTTGACGTTGACGCTGAACTTACCTGCACCTTTGGCTAAGTCGATTGCCGCGAGAACTGATCTCTCATCGTTATGATCTCCCGCTGCACCGGTTGCATTGCCAAGTTCGGCAGCGAAGGCGCAAGCCCGACCTCCGTCCGGCTCGAACACCACAACGTGCATGCCGAGTTCGACAAGGCGTCGCGCCGTTGCTCCGCCTAGTCCTCCGGCCCCACCGGTCACCAGAGCCGATTGTCCTGCAAAATCCATAGCGTCAAAATCCAACTTGATGTGCGATACACTATCGCTTAACTTGCGAGCTGAAGAAGTCAATGTCGGCAAAATGCAAACAGCAATTCCACGTTTGTCAGGACCGATGCACCGTGGGAGAAAAACGTGAAACACGCCACATTTGCTATGTTAGCTTCAGCATTGCTGTCATCACCACTTACTGCAGCTGAGCCGACGACGACAGCGCCAACCAAGGTCACCGCTACCGCAGGTCCGCACATCATCATGTTGCGGTGGTTCGTTGCCGATCTTCAGCGGGCTACCAAATTCTATCAGGCAGTCTTCGGCATGAACGTCGTCCAGCACATGGGTGACAAACTGAACATCATGATGTTTCCCGGCGGCTCGATGCCGGGTTTGATCCTGATCCAGAGCACGGCCGAAAAGGAAATGAACGGCAGTTTCGTAATTCAAGTAGCTGACGTGAAAGGCACGCTTGCCAAGGCCGAGGCGTCAGGCGGCAAGCTCATGAACACACGTTTTGCCCAGAAGATTGACGGAGTTCCTGCCAGCTCTAGCCATTTCATCGACCCCGACGGCAATATCGTCGAAGTCATGCAGATGGGTGCCCCCAAGTAATTCTTCCCGTCAGTGTGGAATCATTGGCGGGTTCACCCATGCCACCATTGGTCTTGTTCCAGACAACAAGGTTGTTGAGTTCGGTGAAGCAGGTCCTGCCTGCTGCAAGCAACTCGCCCATGTGGCGCCAGTCCATGCAGACAAAGGCTATCGCACCATCGCGCATTACCGATGCGGCATTGCCGAGCGTGTCGGCCAGGAACGCCGTGAACTGGCTTTCGCTCATTTCGCCGGAGGCAAATGCGAACTCGCGATGCTTGACCGAACCCAGCCCGCAGACGTTGCCATCGATCTTCACGTTGTAGGGCGGGTCAGTAAACACAAGGTCGGCAACCTCGCCGCCCATCAATGCCTCGAAGTCGATGGCGCTGCGGGCATCGCCGCACAGCAGCCGATGCCGCCCCAGCTGCCACAGGTCTCCCTGGCGCGAGACTGCAGGGCCATTGGCAAAGCTAACCTGATCTTCCGGTTCATCACTCAGGTCCGGGTCGGCATCGCTAGCCTCGTCGAGGACCAGATCGATCTCAGCCAGACTGAACCCAGTGAGCTCGACATCAAACTCAAGATCAACCAGCGCTTGCAGTTCAATCGCCAGTATCTCCTTATCCCAGCCAGCATTGAGCGCGAGCTTGTTGTCCGCCAGCACATAGGCCCGGCGCTCGGTTTCCGAGAGATGTGAGAGCGCAAGGGTTGGAACCGCCTTCCAGCCGAGCAGCTTCGCCGCCTCGACCCGGCCGTGACCGGCAAGGATTTCGCCCGCGTCGGAAATCAAAACCGGATTGGTAAACCCGAAGCGCTCGATCGACGCCGCAATCTGCCGCACCTGCTTCTTGGAATGTGTGCGGGCATTGCCCGCATAGGGCTTCAGCGACGTGATGTTGCGCTCAACGATTTGACCTTGTGCCACTCCGAATCCTTTCGAAACGATCGCGTACAAATGAATTGAACGCTTGCAAATGTCAATCCTCTGCTTATGAAGGCGTTCAACTGTATTGAACGAGCCGTTTTCATGAGCTTCGCACAGCGCCTGCACAAACACCGGATCAGCAAAGCGATGTCGCTACAGGAAGTGGCAGACGCCATCGGCATATCGAAGGCCCACGTCTGGAATCTCGAGAAAGGCCTGTCGGACAATCCCTCGATCGAACTGGTCGTCAAATTGGCTGAGCTGTTCCGTGTGGGGGTGGCAGATCTTATTGGAGAGAATCCGGGCAATCCGGATGAGAGCCCCGAAATGGTCGCGCTTTACCGGGACCTCAAGAAGCTCGACGGATCTGACCGGGAGACCATTCGTGTGCTCATGGAGCGTCTTCGCGAAGCGCGCGGCAAGCTCGATTGAAGATTTCGCGCCTCGATCTTGACGGGGCGGGCTCACCAGCAGCGCTCGTCACCCGGATCCTTGAGGTCGAGCGGGACCTGCCGATACCTGTTCCTATTGAGACATTGGCCGAGCAGCTGGACATTATTTCGATCAATGAGTTGGCAACCGAAGGTTTTGCGGCGGCGCTGGTGACCGACGTCAACAAAGCCAAGGGCGGCATCTTGCTCGCCAGTTCACTTTCGCCCGAGCGCCGACGCTATTCGATTGGCCATGAGCTTGGTCATTTCTTGATCCCCACTCATGTTGTCCCGCCGGAAGGGCAGTTCTTATGTTCGCGCCAAGACATGCTGCGCTTTGATGCGTGCGAACAGGGTAGGCGTCAGCGGATGGAGTATGAGGCAAACCGCTTTGCCGCGCTGCTTCTCATGCCACCACCGATGCTCCGCACCGAACTTGCCCGCAAGGCGCCGAGCCTTGGAGAGGTCATCCGGCTCGCGGCAGAGTTCGCGGTCAGCAAGGAAGCGATGGCGCGGTCCTACGTCGAGTACAATCGCAACGACATTGCCATCGCTAGGGTCAGAAATGGAGCAATTCTGGCATCCATCCGCTCGAAGGATTTTCCTTGGATCGAGCCGAAATCGGGGGAGCCAGTGCCGCCAGAATCGCTCTGGCACGACATCTCCCAGATCCCGGGAACGCTAACTCAAATCACCAACTGTGAGCCTGATGTCTGGTTTGCCCACAAAGACTGCCACAAGGTTCAATCCCTCACCGAACAGGTTTTGGTTCAGGCAGGCGGGCACTCAATGATCCTCTTGCAGGCAGAATTGCGCGATGAGGATGATGACGAGCAAGGCTACAGCGGTCGCGATTGGCGCTCACGCTAGCTCATACCTGCAGTTCGCTGTTATCGGCCAAGGCATTCCCTGCTCTTCGCGAAGAAATTCCCTGTTCCTGAAATAAGAATTCCCTGTTCCGCGCGTAGGGAGTTTGCGTCAGAATTGGCTGATTTCTGCGCATTCTCGGGCCATACTCGTCGATTCGGGGGCTCGAAATTTCATCATTTCCCTGTAAATTCCCTGTAAAGCAGGGAAAACAGGGACTGAGAGAGGTGCGAGTAGCACTGCGTCGCGCACCATTTCCGCTCAGTGACTTATGCCTGACCGACGGGTCGTCATTCGTCAGCTGGGCAGCACCGGGGTAGCACCGGCGATATTTCCCCTGCAGCGATCTCGCCCCACCGGGCGGTAAGGCTGGGCGAAATGTTGTCCCGCCTCGTCGCCCCGCAATCAATGCCGGGTTGGCGTCTCCAGCAGGTGGTCCGTGTCCATATCAAGCGCGGCAGCCCACAGGGGTGACTTGGTAAAGGTCTCCTCACGCTGCAGTCCTCTGCCGGTTCGGTGCTCCTGCATCAGCCCAGCCCACGTAAGGGGCCTCAGTACATGGATGTAGAACGTGGCAGCGAGCCGGTACTCGTGGGCCCGGTAGTCCATCTCAGCGCCCCCAAACAACACACTGCACAGCCGCCCTTCGGTTGCGCCCTGCTGCGCTTCGACATTGATGACGTTGAGGAATATATCCCAGCTCCCCATCATCTGGTCGCCGAACCGTGTGTACTGGCTGTGATCGACGACACAGAGAAGGTGGGTAGCCACTAAGCGCCAAAGCTCGGCTGGGGTTGCCCTCATCGCCTTCGCAAGCTTGGTGAGATGCATGGCGCCCTTATAGTGCCGCACCAGCTTAGCGCTGATCAACACGTCATGCAGCACCGCCAGCGGCGGGAAGTCCTGCTCGTTGAGGACCTTGTTGTAGGCGTACAGGTCTTCGGCGGCGTAGTTAGGCCATGCAAACATCTCTGCGGCCCACGCCACAAAATAGCGCTTAAGCGCCTTGGCTGGGGTTAGGCCGATTGGGCCATTTAACTCGATGAATTCGATAGTCAGCAGAGCAGCCTTCAGCATTGGCGAATGCTCAAATGCAGGCTCGCTATCGCTAAGGGCTTTAAAGGCGATCATTCGCCGCTTGTGGTTGATCAATCAGTATATGCCAACACCCCAAATCACCTCACCCACACGCGGGCCAGCCCCAGCCCGACAAGGTAGTTCCCGGCATCACGGCCATCGACGCTAACTGTCGCCAGCGTGCGACCATAGCGGTCCGTGCCCTGCCGGTGGATGGTCACGGTACCCTTGGCGATGAAGACCCTCAGTGCGTCACGGCTGCGAGCACCAAGCTCATAGTCACACCACGACGGGTTCTTGCTTGTGCGGAGGTGCCGTGGGTCGCAACGCGGGCTGCCGGGTAGTTCCGGGGCGTCAATGTCGCTGATGCGGATGCGCTCACCATCGCAGCGGATGCTGTCGCCGTCATGCGCCTCCACGACCGCGCACGTGGCCACTGGGGCGGCTGCAAGGAGCAGGGCAAGGATCATGGGGCTTTGGGCTTTGTTGGCCGCCATGCGCTTGCCAGCCGCTGCGCTTCCGCGATTTGGGCGGGTGTCATCTCGGAGGCGACTATGTCGCGGTTCTTCGCGGCAGACGCATCTCCTGACGTTGCGCCGAGGTTGAACCACTTAAGTGCCTGCACGTAGTCCTGTGGGACGCCTTGGCCTTTGGCGTACATTACGCCGAGGTTGGACTGCGCCAGGGCATCACCTTGGTCTGCAGCCTTGCGGTACCAGCCAGCAGCGGCAGCGTAGTCCTGCGTTACGCCTTGGCCGTTGTCGTACATCACGCCGAGGTTGTACTGCGCTTCGGTGATCCCTGCTTCAGCCATAGCCGTCAGAGCGGGGACATCTCTCCGAACGTATGCCGCCCAAGGCGTATCGGCTTGCGCCGCTGCCGGTTCTGGGGCTGAGTTCACCTCCTTCGCCGGAGCAGCCGCTGCAGCGCTAAAACAGCAGCTAGCGACGACAAGTGCAGTTGCGGCTATCGTTGGTTTGTAGGTCAGGGTGGCGATCCGACGTAGCAAGGGCAACACGCGTGATCAGGGCCAGTTCGGCCGGTTTAAGCTTGATCCCAACGCCCGCTGTGCCTGGCTTGATGGCCGCTGTCTTGATCTGACCCGCAACGAATACCGACTGCTGCGGCTGTTTTTGCTCCAACAGGGTGCGCTGGTCTCCGCCGAGGAAATCCGAAGCGAACTGAATGCCGGCAAGCAGGACGTGAGCCACAACGCGATCGAAGTGCAGATTGCCAGACTGCGGAAAAAACTGGGCGCTGATATGATCCGCACCGTTCGCAATATGGGCTATCGCATCGATCAAGCTGCGCCTGAGGGTTTAGAGTCAGCCACCTGCATGGAGCCATGTTTGTCGCCGTCTTCAGTTGATTGTGGCTTCTAGCCGGGACGAAAAAATGGTGATGGAGCGCTGGCGCGCAGGCCGGTTCGGCCCGGACTGCGTAGTGGACGATCGTGCTCCCATTTGTGCGGGGTTTGATCTTTGGGTAATGGGGATCAGTATGACGCCCGCCTTCATCCGAGTAGCCGCAATCTTGTTGCTTAGCTTTGCCAGTCCGGCCTTTGCGGCGCTGGCTGTTGGTGATTCAGCGCCCAATTTTTCCGCTGATGCTGCGATGGGCAAGCAGGCCATGATCCTTTCGCTCTCTGATCTGCGCAGAAACGGAGTGGTGGTAGTGTTTTTCATCCCCTCGGCCTTTACCGATGCCCCGGAATGCCGCGACTTTGCCGAAAAGCACGCCCAGTTCCGCGCCGTCGGGGTTAGCGTGGTGGGCATATCGCGGGATTCGACTGAAACGTTGGCGCGCTTCTCGGCCGATGAATGTGGCGGAAAATTCCCGATGGCCAGTGCCGACGAAGCGCTGGTCAACGGCTTCGATGTCAATGACGGGGCCATGTTCAACACCCGCACCACCTATGTCATAACCCCCGAAGGCAAGATCGCCTTCGTCAACGACGACCCAGAATTCGGCAGTCATGCAAAAGCCGCACTCGCCTTCGTTGAGGCGATGAAACGCTGAACGAAGGCGAGCCAGAGCCCTATTGCACGATGACGCGGACTTCCTGGAAATTGTTGAGCAGTGTCTGGTTGGCCGGGGTGACCTGACCGTCGCGCTGGCCGCTCACGGTGAGTCGGAGGACATAAGTACCCGGCTTATCGAAGCTGATGGAGCGGCTAACGTTGATGAGCGGCAAAGGCTTGTCGAGCACCGTCATCGGGTCAGCCGTGCCGTTCACGCTCCAGCTGTACTGGACAACCTGACCCGTCTTCGGTGGCATTTCCAATTTGGCGGCAAGGCTCACCGGCTGTTTGATCCCAACCGTAACGCGCGAAACGCCGTTGGCCGTCAGGCTCATAACCGGCTGAAGACCGCCGCGTTCGGCGGCATTGTCCGGAGGGACAACCTGACCATTGCGGATCGTGTAGCTGGTTGAAGGCGGCGGAGTGACGCCCTTTTCTACCCATGCCATCATATCCTGCATCGATTGCTGGAAGATACCCGGCTCGCCGCCGCCAACGGCATGGCGACCGTTATCGTGCAGGTAGAAGCGCATAATCGATCTGGCCTTCGACTTGCCGATCGTCCGCTGAATCTGCTCGGCATAGCTGGCATTGAAAATCGGCCATGAAAGGTTGTCTGCCCGGCCTTCGATGACCATCACTTTGGTCTTGATCGCGCCGGTTTCATTGCGCCCGCCCATTGTGCGGTAATTGGGCCCGAGCAGAACGCTCAGATCCTTGCGCTGGGGGTATTTGGCCGAACCATCCGCATTGCGATACTGGTCATAGCTGCGCATGCCTGGGATGATGCTGTAACGCGGGTAGTAATACATCGCGAGGATGAAGCGGTTGTTGATCCGCACCTTGCTGCCGACCTGCAAAGCGTCAAGCAAGGCTTTGCTGTTGCGGATTTGCGAGACCCCAC
>CANGBE010000060.1 GCA_947451875.1 Sphingomonadaceae bacterium
AGCTATCAGGGAGCAACCCAGTCTCCCGGGCAGGGGAGCGCCTATAACAGGCGGTCATCATTTGGCAAGTGGCTGATGTGTGTGAAATTCACACTTGGAACTGTTCGGCGAAAATCCGCTCTTCCAGACCCTGTCCGGGATCAAACAGCAGGGTGAGTTGCTTTTCACGCGCCACGGCGATCCGCACTTCGGCGACATCGCGCACTTCGCGCTGATCGGCGACGGCGGCGACCGGGCGGCGATCGGGTTCGCGCACGGTGAAGGCTACCTCGGCGCTGTCGGGCAGGATCGCGCCTTTCCAGCGGCGCGGGCGAAACGGGCTGAGCGGTGTCAGCGCTAGCATACCGCAGCCGAGCGGCAGAATTGGACCATTGGCGGAGAGATTATAGGCGGTGGAGCCCGCAGGCGTTGCCACCAGCACACCGTCGCCGGCCAGCTCGGTCATGCGGACCTTGCCGTTGACCTTTACTTCAAGCTTCGCCGTCATGCGGGTTTCGCGCAGCAGAGAGACCTCGTTGATGGCATAGTGGCGGTGTTCGACGCCGGCCTGCGTGGTGGCGATCATCTCAACCGGCACGACGGCTACGGGTCTTGCGCGTTCTACCCGCTCGGCGATGGCCCGCTTTGATTTAAGCCGATTCATCAGGAAGCCGACTGTGCCAAGATTGACGCCATAGGCCGGAACCACCCGCCCATGCGCCAGCATCTCGTGCAGAACGTGGAGCATGAAACCATCGCCGCCGACGACGACCAGCGCATCGGCCTCTTCTAGCGAAACCCAGTCGCAGGCGGCGCGCAGATCGGCCGCGCCTTCCTGTGCCTTGTCGGTGTGTGAAACCACGAGGGAGAGTTTCAATGGGCTATTCATTCGGGGGTTGGTATCGGCAGGGCACGTCGATTGCAACGAAACTACGTGCGGCTTTGAGACATTCGCAACCCTGATGTGCTAACTTAGCCAAGATGGAATTGTTGCGCCAAGCCCAGAACGATGCCGGACGCGATGCCTTGACCGGCCTTGCGGGCCGCGATGCTGCGCGTGCGCGGCTGGAAACATGGCTGATGGAAGGGCCAGAAGGTGGACAAGTTCATGCCTTGCTGCTCAGCCTCACACGGCTCGATACGATCAATCTCGCCTATGGCTCGGTCGCGGGCGATGGCGCGCTGGCAGAGGTGGCGGCGCGCATCCAGCACTTTGCCGGAGACGAATTTGATTCGCCGTGGTTTGCAGCAAGGCTGGGCGGCACCAGCTTCCTGCTCTCTGCCCGCGCGCCTTGTACCCGTGAACGCTGGGGCCTGTTTGCCGAGGCACTGTGCGAGCATGTGGCGCGCCCCGTGGGCGATCTGCGCCTTAGCCCGCGCATGGCCCTGCTGAGCGCTCTGCCGGATGAGGACGCTGACGGACTGCTCGGGCGGCTGGCTCAGGCGCAGGCGGCTCTGGGGCGGCGCTCGGCGCGGCGGCTGTCATGGGTTGATGGCGGCGCGGCACGGCCCGCACGCAGCGCGGCGCGGCTTGAGGCTGATCTGCACAAGGCGGTGGAGCGTGACGAGATCGAGGTGCTGTTCCAGCCGCAATTTGGCCTGCCAGGTGACGCGCTGACCGGCGCGGAGGCCTTGGCCCGCTGGCAGCACCCGCAGCTTGGCCGGATCGGCGCGGGTGCACTGTTCTCGATTGCCGAGCGGATCGATTTCATGCCGCAGCTATCGCAACACATCGCGGCCAAGGCGCTGGCGCTGGCATCAAGCTGGCCCGATCACCTGCGCCTGTCGATCAACGTCACCGCAGCGGACCTTGCGGGCGAGCACTATGCGAAAGTGCTGGGCGGAATCGTCGCGGGAAGCGCCTTTCCGGCGGACCGGCTGACGCTGGAAGTAACCGAACAGGCGCTGCTTTCCGACATCGAACTCGCCCGCCGCTCGCTGGAAGAACTGGCCACGCAGGGCATGAAAGTGGCGCTCGACGATTTCGGCGCGGGGTTCTGCAACTTCCGCTACCTCAAGCTGCTGCCGCTGCACTATCTCAAGCTCGACCGCTCGATGGTGGACGGCGTGGCAGAGGACGCCCGCGATCTCGCGGTGCTGCGTGCGATTGTCGCGATGGCGAGGGCGCTGGACCTTGGCGTGATTGCCGAGGGGATTGAGACTGAGGCCCAGCGGGCAGCGGTTGAGGCTGAGGGCTGCGGCTGCTGGCAGGGCTTCCTGCGCGCCGAGCCGATGGGGGCTGAGGCGTTTTTGGACCTCGCTAAGACTTGATACAAAAACCCCGCCCGGTTTTCACCGGACGGGGCCTTGTTTCCCAAATTCTACCCAGAGCGGCTTGCGAGCAAGCCGTGGGCGGAAATTTCAGATCAATGCGCTGCCAGTGCTGCCAGCAGCAGCAGGGCTACGATGTTGGTGATCTTGATCATCGGGTTCACGGCAGGGCCGGCGGTGTCCTTGTAGGGATCGCCAACCGTGTCGCCGGTCACCGCAGCCTTGTGGGCTTCAGAGCCCTTGCCGCCGTGGTGGCCGTCTTCGATGTACTTCTTGGCATTGTCCCATGCGCCGCCGCCCGAGGTCATCGAGATGGCGATGAACAGGCCGCCGACGATAACGCCCAGCAGCAGGGCACCCAGAGCGGCAAAGCCTGCCGCCTGATCGCCCGAAACCCAGGTGATCACATAGTACACGGCAATCGGTGCTAGCACCGGCAGCAGTGACGGGATGATCATTTCCTTGATCGCGGCCTTGGTGACCAGATCGACCGTGCGGGCATAGTCCGGCTTGGTCTCATAGGTCATGATGCCCGGGTTATCGCGGAACTGGTTACGCACGTCGATCACCACGTCGCCCGCAGCGCGGCCAACGGCAGTCATGCCCATTGATCCGAACAGGTTGGGCAGCAGTGCGCCCAACAGAAGCCCGACGATGACATAGGGGTTCTCAAGGCTGAAATCGACGGTCAGCCCGGGGAAGAACGCCCGAAGGTCAGTCGTGTAAGCAGCGAAGAGCACCAGTGCGGCAAGACCGGCCGAACCGATGGCATAGCCCTTGGTCACAGCCTTGGTGGTGTTGCCAACAGCGTCGAGCGCGTCGGTCTTGGCCCGGACTTCATCATCGAGGCCTGCCATTTCGGCAATGCCGCCAGCGTTGTCGGTGACAGGACCGTAAGCGTCGAGCGCCACGACCATGCCTGCCAGCGCCAGCATGGCGGTAGCCGCATAGGCAATGCCCATCAGGCCAGCCAGCTTGTAGGCGATGATGATGCCAGCGCAGATAACTAGCGTTGGCAGTGCGGTGGATTCAAGGCTGATTGCCAGACCCTGGATCACGTTGGTGCCGTGGCCGGTTTCCGAAGCCTTGGCGATCGAGCGAACCGGGCGATAGTTGGTGCCGGTGTAGTACTCAGTGATCCAGATGATCAGGCCGGTGATGACCAGACCAAGGAAGCAGCAATAGAACAGGATCCGGCCGGTATAGGCCTGATCGCCGACAGTCGCTTCCATGTTGCCACCGAGCGCATACTGGATCGCCCACCAGATGGCAGGAACCGAGAGAACGGCAGTAACCAGGAAGCCCTTGTACATGGCGCCCATGATGTTCTTGCCGCCGCCGAGACGGACGAAGTAGGTGCCGATGATGCTGGTGACGATGCAAACGCCGCCGATCAAAAGCGGGAGCGACATCAGCGTCATCAAGTTTTCTGCACCCTTGAGCAGAAGCGCGGTGAGAACCATGGTGGCACCAACGGTAACAACATAGGTCTCGAAAAGGTCAGCCGCCATACCGGCGCAGTCACCGACGTTGTCGCCAACGTTATCGGCGATAACCGCAGGGTTGCGTGGATCATCTTCCGGGATGCCAGCCTCGACCTTGCCGACAAGGTCAGCGCCGACGTCAGCAGCCTTGGTGAAGATACCGCCGCCCAGACGCGCGAAGATCGAGATCAGCGAGGCACCGAAAGCAAGGGCGGTAAGGCCGCGAACCACCAGGTGGTCATCAGGTGCAAGTCCGGCAGGGCCGGTCAGGTACCAGAAGAACCCGGCAATCGCGAGCAGCGCGAGGCCAGCCACAAGCATGCCGGTGATGGCACCAGCGCGGAAGGCCAGCGTCAGGCCAGCCTGCAGGCCGGTCTGCGCTGCGGCCGCCGTGCGGACGTTCGAGCGCACCGAAATGTTCATGCCGATGAAACCGGCAACGCCCGAAAGCACAGCGCCGAGCACAAAGCCCGCAGCCGAAATGGTTCCAAGTGCCCACAGAACGATCGCCGCAACAACCACGCCAACGATGGCAATGGTGGTGTACTGGCGCTTCAGGTAGGCTTGCGCGCCTTCCTGAATGGCCGCTGCGATTTCCTGCATTTTTTCGTTGCCTGCCGAGGCGCTAAGCACCTGGCGGCTGGTGATGAAACCATAGACGATGGCCACAAGGCCTAAAGCTATGGAGATCGTGACGAGATTCACGCGATGCCCCTCCTGTTTTGGGAATCCTCAAAAAAAGCGCTCCGCGTTAGTTAATGCGGATTCACTCGCGCGGTTGGCTATCGGCGCAATGGCACCTGCGCAAGTGCAATTCGGCGCAAAATGGCCGGTTATGCCTCAGCGATGCAGAAAACCGGGGCTATCGCCTGCTTCGAGCCTCTTGCCATCAAGCAGGAGAGGGCCGTTCTGCCGCGCGAGAGCTTGCCCGATCCGCGTCGCGGGGACAGCCGGAGCGGTGCCGGATGGCAAGGTGAACAGCAGTTCGTAATCGTCGCCCCAGCGCAGGGCCTCGTTGCGGCGGACTTCGGGGGCGGCGATGGGAACAGCGGTGCTGTCAATGGCAAAGGTGATCCCGCTGGCATCGGCCATGCGCATGGCATCGAGCAGCAATCCGTCCGATACATCCATCATCGCAGTGACTTGAGGGGCGAGGGCAATACCTTCGGAGAGGCGCGCCTGCGGGCGGCGGTAGGCCGAGCTGTCACCCGTTCCGGCGCGCAGGGCCTCAAGCCCGATCATCGCCGCGCCGACTGCGCCGGTGATCCACAATGCGTTGCCAGCCTTTGCGCCCGAGCGCGAGGGCACGGGCCGGTGCGTGGCGCGCCCAATGGCAGTCAGTCCCATCGCCTGCGGCCCGGAACCTCCTACGGTATCGCCCCCGAGCAGGGGCACGTTGTAGGCATTCAGCGCTTCGCTCAGGCCTTCAAGTAACCGGGCATCGTCCTTGCCCAGCACATAGCCTAGCAAGACACCCACCGGTTCCGCGCCCTTGGACGCGAGATCGGAAATGTTTGTGGCGACCAGCTTCCATGCCACGTCAGCCGGGTCTTGGTCGGGCAGGAAGTGCACGCCTTCGACCAACATGTCGTGGGTCAGAACCAGCGCCTCGCCGCCGAATTCCAGCACCGCGCAATCATCAGTCAACCCGCGCGCAGCGGGATGCGCGGCGATGGCGCGCAGGGATGTGATGAAGGCGGTTTCGCCGCTCAGCGCCAAACCCTACCTTACGCTCTTTGCTATCGCGTCCAACACGCCATTAACGAACTTCGCATCGCGCGTGTCGAAAAAGGCGTGGGCGACGTCGACATATTCACTGATCGCGCTGCCGGTGGGCACGTCGGCGCGGGCGAGCAATTCGTAGGTGCCGGCGCGCAGGATCTGCAGCATGGTCTTGTCGAGCCGTTCGATCGACCAGCCATCGGCCAGCTTGTTGGAAATCAGGCCGTCGATCTCGTCGATGCGCGCAATCGCGCCGATCACCACGTCATCAAAAAAGGCCGTTTCCGCCTTGGCGAACTGCATGTCCTCGATTTCCGCGCCGAGCCGGTGCTGGTGGAATTCGTCGAGCAGGCGCGCTTGCGGCGGGGCCTCCATGTGATGCTGATAGAGCGCCTGCACCGCGGCGAGGCGGGCGGCTGATCTGGCCTTAGTCATATTCGCACTCTCATATTCCGAGCCTCGCTTCAATGGAGCGCGCGTGCGCCGGTAAACCTTCCGCCTCGGCCAAGGCAATGGCGGCAGGGCCGATCTTTTCCAGCGCGCTGGCATCGAGCTGGATGAAGCTGGTGCGCTTCATGAAATCGAGCACCGAAAGGCCCGATGAGAACCGCGCCCGGCGCCCGGTGGGCAGTACGTGGTTCGGTCCGGCGACGTAATCGCCGACAGCTTCGGGCGTGTAACGGCCAAGGAACACCGATCCGGCGTGGCGGATGGCTTTGAACAGCGCTTCGGGATCATCGGTAGCGATCTCGACGTGCTCGGCGGCGAGCGCATTGGCCAGCGCGGGTGCTTCGTCCAAACTGGCAACTTCGATTATTACGCCGTGTGTGTTCCAGCTTTCGGCTGCCACCCGCGCGGTGGGCAGCATGGCAAGCTCTACGCCGATCCGGTCAGCCACGGTATCGGCGAGCAGCGGATCGTCGGTAATCAGGATCGATTGCGCGGCGGGATCGTGTTCCGCCTGGCTCAGCAGGTCAGCGGCAATCCAATCGGGATCGCTCTTGCCGTCAGCGATAACAAGGATTTCGCTCGGGCCAGCGACCATATCGATGCCGACTACGCCAAACAGTTGGCGCTTGGCTTCGGCGACCCAGGCATTGCCGGGTCCGGTAATGACATCAACCGGCTTGATCCGCTGCGTGCCAAAGGCGAGCGCGCCAACGGCATGGGCACCACCAACGCGCCAGATCTCGTCGACACCGGCGAGATGCGCAGCGGCGAGGACCAGCGGGTTAATCACGCCCTTGGGGGTGGGGGTCACGACAACCAGCCGCTCAACCCCGGCCACTTTGGCGGGAATGGCGTTCATCAGCAGCGATGAAGGATAGGCCGCACGGCCACCCGGCACATAAAGCCCCGCCGCATCAACAGCATTCCACCGCGCACCCAGCCGGACGCCGTGATGGTCGGTCTCGTCGCGGTCTGCGGGAAGCTGGGCTTCGTGATAGGCACGGATGCGCTTGGCGGCCAATTCCAGCGCAGCGCGCAGGTCTGGCAGCAGGTCATCGTAGGCCTCGCGGCAGGCATCGGGGCCGATCCGCCAGTCATCGTCGCTCGCAAGCGTGTGGCCGTCGAATCGTGCAGTTAGCTCAACCAGCGCGGCATCGCCCCGGTTTTTCACGTCCTCAAGGATCAGTTGCACATCGCGCGCAACATCGCCGTCGCTCTCGCGCCGGTCATTGACCAAGCGGCGGAACGCGGCGTCGAAACCGGAGTCGCTGGAGTTCAGCCGCAACATCAGGCGGCCTTTTGCGCGTTCATTGCGGCACGGAAGCTATCCACCAGCGCGGCAACCCGCTCGTCGGTTTTCAGCGCGGCGCGGTTGACGATCAGACGGGCGGAAACCGGCAGGATAATGCTGGTTTCCTCAAGGCCATTGTCTTTCAGCGTGCGTCCAGTTGAAACCAGATCGACAATCCGGCTGGCGAGGCCCAGTCCGGGAGCCAGCTCCATCGCGCCGTTGAGCTTCACCACTTCGGCCTGAATGCCCTGGCGTTCAAAGTGCCGCCGCGTGATATTGGGATACTTGCTGGCAACGCGCAGGTGGCTGACGGGCCCTGTGCCGTTCTGCCCAGCCGGCTCGGCGACCGAAAGTCGACAGTGGCCGATATCGAGATCGACCGGCGCGTAAAGGTCTGGGTAGGCGAATTCTTCGACCACATCAGAGCCGACGATCCCCACTTGCGCTGCGCCATGGGCAACGAAAGTGGCAACGTCAAAGGCGCGCACGCGAATCATCCGCATTGCGGAATTCTCGCAAGCGAAAGAAAGCGCGCGGCTCTTCTTGTCATGGAACTCCGCCTCGGGCACCACACCGGCTCGCGCCATCAG
>CANGBE010000061.1 GCA_947451875.1 Sphingomonadaceae bacterium
CGAATTCGCGGACTTGCGACTGGCAGAGCGTCTGCGAAAGCAGAGTGCCGGTCATGATCGAATCGCGGCAGACAGGCGCGGCTGCCCGGCCAATCCGCTTGTTGAGTTCTGCCTTGCCCGCAGGTGTGGCGAGATCGAGATCTTTGTATTGCACCGAGGCCGACTGGGCCGCGAGAAGGGGCGAGGCGGTCAGCGGCAGGGCAAGGGTTGCAGCGGCAAGTGCCATCAGGGACTGTTTCATGGGTTACTCTCCATCATTCGTTGCGCGCGGGGGGATATCTGGGGGGATCGCGCATTGGTGTTATACATCACTAATACACTAAGGGGCGCACGGATCGACGAGCGGTATTACCGACACGACTTTGTGCGAGAATCGCCGACCAACGGCATAGTCCGCCCGACAAGCGACACGCGTCTGGTCATGCGGCATGGCTGTCGCTAGGGTCACCTGCTCATGGGGCTCATCATCGTCTTTGTCTTCGGCGTCGCCAATTTTGCCTTGCACAAGGCGGTGCTGCATAGCGGGCATCCAATGCTGGCCTACCTGCCAGCTCTGTTTCGCAGCACGGGTGGCCGGTTCAGCTATGTCTTCGAATACCTGATGCTCACCGGCTCGATGTTGCTGGTCGCCCAGGGAAGCGAGGGCTGGGTCTGGGGCTATACGGCCTATAGCTTGATCAACGCCCTCTCCGCCTGGCTGATCCTGACGCGGCGGGTGTGAAAGTGCTTGTGCGCTGCCCGCTCCTGCTGTTTGCCACTGCACCATGAGCAAGCCCCTCGTTCTGTTCCACGTTAGCGATCTTCACTTCGGCTATGAGGACCATGCCGCGCTGGATTGGTTTGCGGATGAGGTTTCCCGCGTAAAGCCGGATTGGGTGATCTGCACCGGCGATTTGACGATGCGCGGAACGGCGCGCGAATTTGCCGCCGCCGCCCGTTGGCTGTCTGCGCTAGAGGCTCCGGTCAGCCTCGAGATAGGCAATCACGATGTGCCTTATTACTGGTACCCGATCGCGCGGATCTTCCGGCCCTACAAGCTGTTCAGAGCACTCGATGAAAGCATTGGCCGCCGTCCAGACCTGCCTGCGCTTTCGCTCACCCGTCTGCGTACTGTGGCCGCCTTCCAATGGCGGCTGAACCTGTCCAAAGGCTGTGTCGCCGCTGCCGATCTCGACTGTGCTGTCAGCGATCTGGCCCGCAATAGCGAAATGCCGCTGCGGCTGGTTGCCTGCCATCATCCGCTGAGTGATGCGGATACCGAATCGACCGGCTCAACCCGCAACGGCAAACGGGCTCTGGCCGAACTGGCGCGAGCAGGGGCCGATGCCGTGCTTTCGGGCCATGTCCATGATGCCTTTGACCTGACGGTGGAAACCGAGAACGGTCCGATCCGCATGATCGGCGCCGGAACCCTGTCGCGGCGGCTGCGATTGACGCGGCCCAGCTACAACCAGCTGGAATGGAGCGAAGCAACCGGCCTGCTTTCGCGGGCCATCACTTTCGGCTGAGGCTGCCGAAACGAAAACGCCCGGCGAGGGTGGCCGGGCGTTTCGTTGTTTCGGGCGGAGAAACCGGATCAGCGCTTGCTGAACTGGAAGCTCTTGCGGGCCTTGGCCTTGCCGTACTTTTTGCGTTCGACAACGCGTGGGTCGCGGGTAAGGAACCCGGCGGCCTTTACAGCACTGCGAAGTGCAGGCTCGAACTTTGATAGGGCCTGAGCGATACCGTGCTTGACGGCACCAGCCTGACCCGAGAGTCCGCCGCCCTTGACGGTGGCGACGACATCATACTGGCCAGCGCGGTCAGAAACCTGAAATGGCTGGTCGATCACGAGGCGAAGTGTTGGACGGGCGAAATAGACTGCCTGATCGCGGCCATTGACCACAATCTTGCCTGAGCCAGGCTTGAGCCAGACGCGGGCAACGGCATCCTTGCGGCGGCCGGTCGCATAGGAACGGCCTTGGGCATCGACTTCCTTGTCGCGCAGAACGGCAGCGGGGCCGGTGCGGACAGGAGCCTGCGGAGCTTCAGGAGCAGCCGGAGCCGCACCTTCAGGCAACGAACCCCCAGAAAGGGAGCCGAGATCGGCGAGATCGGTGACGGTGTTCTCGGACATATTATGCGCCCACCTTGTTCTTGCGGTTCATTGCAGCAACGTCGAGCGGCTGGGGCTGAGTGCCACCATGCGGATGCTCGGTGCCGGCGTAGAGGTGAAGCGCACGCATCTGCGCACGGCCAAGCGGACCGCGTGGAACCATGCGCTCAACTGCCTTTTCCAGCACGCGCTCAGGGAAGCGACCGTCGAGCACCTTGGCTGCGGTAACCGCCTTGATGCCACCGGCATAACCGGTGTGCTTGTAATAGGTCTTGGCTTCGCGCTTGTTGCCCGTCAGCCGCACCTTGCCGGCGTTGATCACGACAACGTGATCGCCGCAATCGACGTGGGGGGTGAAGCTGGGCTTGTGCTTACCGCGCAAGCGGTTGGCGATGACAACTGCGAGGCGGCCGACCACCAAGCCATCGGCATCGATCAGATGCCAGTTCTTCTCGACCTCGGCCGGTTTGATCGACCGGGTCTGTTTGCTGAGCGCCTTCATGGCTGTTCGTAAGTCCCTTGAATTGCGGACCGGCGGGCAGGAACACCCGTAGTCGCGAAGGCGGCCCAATGGGCGAACAGCCATCCTAAGTCAAGGCTTTGTGCGGCTCTGCGGAGAGGTAAAATAATACCACTTGCTATCTCGGCCGCCTAACGCATCCTGGCAAGGCGGAAAACCTCCATGCTTTCGCGGCGCGTGCCGCCAAGCTCGGTCACGATATTGCGCTCAAAGCGATCCAGCATTCCGTCAGCGCCACCGGCAGCATCGATCGTCACGATAATGCGCCCTTCGCTTCCGTCGGGCATGGCCATGTTGCGAACTTCCGAACGATGTCCGCTCGCGGGGCGAAACAGATCATCGGGCCACCGAACGCCTGATGACTGACCCTGTGTGGCAATCCGCTGTACCATGGTGGAAGCAATCATTCGGTCTTGGGGTGTCATAGCAATGCTTGCCACTGTGTTGTTTACAACCGCCCGCGCCTTGGCGGTTGAAGTGGCATCTGCCCGGCTGCCAAGCTGCTCGACAATTTTACCCGACGAATCGAGGTAAAGCGGAAACAGGCCCACATCAGGGCGCGCCTTCTCGATCTGCGCCAATGCCTCGAGTTCTGGTGGTGCATCGACCTGACAATCGATTAGCTCGCCATCAACCCGCCAGCCAACGCCGTCGCGGACGAAAACGATTCGGTAGTTTCGCCGGGTGACAAGCTGTTTGCCTCGTGAAAGTTCACGGCGCAGTTCGCGGGTCAGAACCAGAGAACCGTCAGGGGCGCTGAAAACAGATCCAGCTGCAGTGCTGGCGGTGGCATGGGTCGCGGGGCCACCAGCCGGCAGCAACGCGGCAGTGCCCAACAACAGAGCAGTTCCTAATCCCGTAGCACTTACAGTCACGTTTCAATCACCGAGTTGCGTGGGTTGTGCGTGATGCCATCGCTCGTCCAACATAGCGGTTTCTGCGTATGAATGCAGCGCAGGCGACCGGGTGACAAGTGATTCCGTAACCTGTGACAATTTACCTGCGTCTTCCGAGCTGGTGAGCACCCCAGATTGTGCTGCCCAGCAGCAGTGCCCCAACCAACTGGTGGAGCACCGCAACCCAAATTGTAACGCCGGACATAATCGTGGCGATCCCCAGAATAATCTGAGTGCCAAAAGCCGAATGTATGGCGATCGAGGCGGCTCGGGCGCTCTTCCGCACCTTACGCGCGAGAATCAACAGCACAGCAACAGCAATCCATGCCCACCAGCGGTGCACGAAATGTAGCAAGTAGGGATCATAGAACAGTGCGTGGCCTGCGCCTTGGCTCCAGTCGATGCCGTCCGGAAAAAAACGCCCCATCATAAGCGGCCAGTCATTTGCGACGTGGCCCGCACGCAGTCCGGCAACTAGCGCGCCTAGACCAAGCTGGATGAAGAGTGTGGCGATCGCCAGTGCTCCCAAAATGGTCATGCGCGCCTTGGGTTCGCCCTGGGCATTGCCGTGCAGATCGAGCGCGGTCCAGACGATGGCGGCGTAAGTGGTCAGTGCGACCAGCAGGTGCGTCGCCAATCGCAGGTGGCTGACTTTCACGTCATGGCTGATGCCGGATACGACCATCCACCAGCCAACCACGCCTTGCAGCCCGCCAAGGAGTAACAGGAAAACCAGTCGCAGCTTGTAGCCACTCGGTATCTGCTTCTTTACCCAGAACCACAGCAGCGGCAGGGCAAAAGCCATGCCTACCGACCGCGCGAGCAAACGATGCAGCCATTCCCAGAAAAAGATCGCCTTGTAGGTTGCCAGCGTCATGCCTGCGGGGCCGTTGATCTGGATGAATTGCGGAGTCTGGCGATAGGCGTCGAATTCGGCCTGCCATGCCGCGTCAGTCAGCGGCGGAAGAATGCCGCTAACAGGCTTCCATTCGGTGATCGAAACGCCTGACTCGGTAAGCCGGGTTATCCCGCCGATTACGACAATTCCTGCGATCATGGTGGCTACAACCCAAAGCCAGCGCGACAGAGCCAGCGGGCGCGACACGGCATCTTTTGCCGTTCCGGACATATCCTGAGTCATTGCCAGCGCCTCTGCTCTCACCTCGCGCGTTTCGCAAGGGGTGATCAGCAAGGCTTGAACCATGTTACATTATAACATATATAGAGCAGGCAATGGCCAAGGCACTCCTCTCAATTCGTAACCGGCTCGACGGTCTGGGCGTGATGCTTTCGGGCCTGTGCATGATCCATTGCCTTGCCAGCCTGCTGCTTGTCAGCCTGCTGGGGCTCGGCGGAGAAGTGCTGCTCTCGCCCGCGATTCACCGGGTTGGACTGGTGCTGGCGATTCTCGTCGGCGCTGTTACCATCGGGATCGGCGTGCGCCGCCACGGCCAGCGTGGACCGCTGCTGACCGGTGCCTGCGGAATTGCCTTGATGACCTGCGCAGTGGTGGTGCAACACGGGCCGTTGGAAGCCGTTCTCACCATCGCGGGCGTTGCCCTTGTGGCAACAGCCCACATCAGGAACTTGCGCGCTTCATCCTGAGCGCTATTGCGCGGGCAATGTCTGCGGAAATTTCTCTCACCGTTAATGGCGAACCGCGTCGCGCGCCGCAAGGTTGCTCGATCGCTGAATTCGTATCGCTAATCGGCCTCAATCCGGCCAAGGTCGCGGTCGAGCGCAATGGAGAGATAGCCCCGCGCGGCACCCATGCCGATATCCAGCTTGCCGATGGCGATGTGCTGGAGATCGTCCACTTTGTAGGCGGAGGCTGATTCCTTGACCGAGACACCCGATACTTGGACCGTAGCAGGCCACACCTTCACCTCGCGGCTGATTGTCGGCACCGGCAAGTACAAGGATTTCGCCCAGAATGCTGCTGCGGTGGAGGCCAGCGGGGCCGAGATCGTTACTGTGGCCGTGCGACGGGTGAACATTTCCGATCCTTCCGCGCCGATGCTCACCGATTTCATCGACCCCAAGAAGATCACCTACCTGCCCAACACCGCCGGTTGTTTCACCGCGGATGATGCGATCCGCACCCTGCGTCTGGCGCGCGAGGCGGGCGGTTGGGATCTGGTGAAGCTTGAAGTGCTGGGCGAAGCGCGCACGCTCTATCCTGACATGCGCGAGACGTTGAAGGCCTGCGAAGTGCTGGCAAAGGAAGGCTTCGCGCCGATGGTTTACTGCGTTGACGATCCGATCGCCGCCAAGCAGCTGGAAGAAGCGGGCGCGGTTGCTGTCATGCCGCTCGGCGCACCGATCGGCTCGGGCCTTGGCATCCAGAACCGCGTGACCATCCGCCTGATCGTCGAAGGCGCCTCTGTGCCGGTGCTGGTCGATGCCGGGGTCGGCACGGCGAGCGATGCGGCGGTCGCCATGGAGCTCGGCTGCGACGGCGTGCTGATGAACACCGCGATTGCCGAAGCGAAAGACCCCCTCCGCATGGCCCGCGCAATGCGCCTCGCGGTAGAGGCCGGGCGTGACGCCTATCTCTCCGGCCGCATGGGCACGCGCAAATACGCAGATCCCTCTAGCCCGCTCGCAGGCCTGATCTAACTATCATAGTTAACGTGATGGTAACCAAAGTCTGGTGAACTGCTGCTCGTGGGAAAAGCCCCGCGAACAGGACACCGGAACGATGGCAAACCTTGGCACTGCATCGCTGACCATTTCCGAACTGCGCGAATTCGCCAGCTTTTCGAGCGGCGAGCAGCGCTACATCAAGCGCAGCCTTGATGTCGGGCTCGGCCGTCAGGATGCCTTCAAACTGTGGGCGCGCGATGCCGAGGAGAACGCCTCGATCCGCAGCCAGTATGTCGCCTATCAGGAGCTCAAGGTGCTGCGCGGCGGCATGCCGAGCGAAACCGGCTTTGAAGGTGTCGACAGCTTCATCGGCAAGATCATCCGCGTTGCCGCCTTCGATCTGGCGCAGGGCCGCCTTGAATGCTTCTCGTCATTCCGCTTTCTTTACGAGCGCTTGCTCGGCCCGGATATCCGTCCATGGCTGCCAAGCGCCTTCTGCGGTGCCGCCGCCCTCCCCCAAATACACCCCTCGCGCCGCAAGGTTCTGCTGCAATCAATCAGCGAAGCCGCTGCGACTGCCCCGGGCTGGTCAGCCAGAGCGCCAAGCTTTTTCCCGGAATGGGTGGAAAAAGAGGCGGCTTAACCCACGCTGATCAGGATTTGTAGAGCCCATCCAGCCGATTCCCATACCGCTCCTTCAGCTTGTGCCGCCGGATCTTCAAACTCGGGGTCATTTCCTCGTTATCGATGCTGAACGGTTCGTCGGCAAAAGCAAACTGGCGGACTTTTTCGATAACGGAAATATCCCCGTTCACCCGGTCGATGGCGGCGCGCACGGCGGTGCGGAAGGCGGGGAGGTGTTCCAGTGCCTTGATATCGAACTTCTCGCCCTCGCGCCGCGCCCATTCGAGCGCCCATTCGGCGTCCGGCACGATCAGGCTGACAAGGTAGGGGCGGCGATCACCCACCACCATGGCTTGGGCGATTTCGGGCTGTAGCGTCAGCATGCCCTCGATCCGCTGCGGCGCGATGTTGTCGCCCTTGTCGTTGACGATCATGTCCTTCTTGCGGTCGGTAATGACGATCCGGCCCGCCTCGTCAATGTGGCCGATATCGCCGGTGTGCAGCCAGTCCCCCTCCAGCGCCCGTGCCGTTTCGGCATCGTTGCGCCAGTAACCTTGCATCACCAGCTCGCCGCGCACGAGGATCTCGCCATCCTCAGCAATCCGCAGCTCCACCCCGCGCATCGGCGGGCCGACGGTGTCCATCTTGATGCCCGCAGCTGGGCGGTTGCACGAGATCACCGGACCGCTTTCGGTCTGGCCATAACCCTGCAGCATGGTGAGCCCCATTGAATCGAAGAACACGCCGATATCGGGATTGAGCGGCGCCCCGCCTGAAACCATCGCTTTCATCCGCCCCCCAAACTTGGCGCGGATCTTGGGGCGCAGGGTTTTCTCGAGGATCAGGTCCATCGGCTTGTCGCGCAGGCGGCCCGCTCCCTTGGCCTTGAACGTGCCAATCGAAAGCGCCCGGTCGAGCAGGTAGTTGGCAAAGCGGCCCTGTTTTTCCACTTGCTTGATGATGCGGTTGCGCAGCACTTCGAATAGGCGGGGGACGACCACCATGATCGTCGGGCGCACTTCCTCGATATTGCTGGCGAGCTTTTCCAGCCCTTCGGAA
>CANGBE010000062.1 GCA_947451875.1 Sphingomonadaceae bacterium
GCATCCGCCGTGCCAGCAATGGCGTTTGCCATCGCGCAAGGGAAGTTGATCGAATAAAAACGCTCAGCATTGGTCAGCGGGAAGCGGTTCGAAGAGTTCGGACCGACGATGCGGGTCGCCAGGTTGGTCAGGCTCTGTGTCTGGTCGGTGCGCAGCGAGACCGAACCGAAGAAGTTGTTGCGGTTCTGGTTGTAGTGGCCAGCAATCGAGATGAAATCCTTGCCACTCAGCGGAATGTAAAGCTTGCCATTGTACTGCTGCTTGCTGATCTTGCCATAGCCGTTGAACGGAATGTCGTTGTTTGCCTTGCTGGCAGCGAGCCAGGCGCGAATGCCGCCCGAGGTCAGATCACCGGTTTCAAGCTTGACAAACACGCGGGCAAAGCTCCAGTCACCCGCTGAAAGCGAGAGCTTGCCGCCCATATCGTGGCTGGGAGTGCTGGTGCGCAGGTTAACCGTGCCGCCAGCTGCCGATGCGGTGGGACTATCAACATCGGTGGTGCCCAGGTTGACGTTGACCTGATCGATAAGTTCGGGATCTATCTGCTGGTTCGAGTAGATGGCATAATTACCCGAATCGTTTAGAGGAACACCGTCGAAAGTCAGGCTTATTCGCGAGGAATCGAAACCGCGGATGTTCAGTGTGCCGCCCGACGAACCATAGGCATCGTTGTTCTGGAAGCTGACGCCGGGAACCTGGTTAATCGTATCCAAGATGGTCTGACCTGCACCCTGACGCTGGATGTTCTCTGCTGTGATCACTGCCTTGGCCTTCGCCGTGTCGGGTGAAGAAATGCCTCCAACTGCCTGCGTGGTGTTGCTCGCACCAATAACGATAATGGGCTTTTCGAATTCGACCGAACCAGTCGACTGAGCATAGGCCGGCGAAGCGAAGCCGATTACGATCGGTAGGCTGGCTGCGGTTGCGGTGAGGAATGTCTTGAATTGCATGGTATCTTACCCCGTTTCCCTGTCAGGAATTAAAAATTCACAAAGCCCGTTCGGCACCGCGAATCAGTCGCGGAACCGGCGCTGGCGGCGTTCTAAAGCCACTCATGGCGCTTAAGAACACCCAAGTGTGACAGTTTGTTGACAGTCTGGAGGGCCGGAACGGCGTTGCGCCGGGGCCGGGCAAGAAGATTCCAAAATGGACAAGAGCTTTGCAACAAAGCATCGAAAATAGGCATTTCTGGCCCGGTCTGACGAAATTCGGGCTATTGCGCTCGAGTCGAATCTTGCTGCACTGCGGCAAATCTGCAACGGTGCCACTAACGAGCTAATTCGCTATGCGCGGAAGAGCAAATCGCGGAGCGGGCCGGTGCCGCACTATCCGAAACTCCGTTTCAGATCAGACAAAAAGGCGAAGAAATTGGGCGCACATCATCACGGGCATGACCATGGGCATCATCATGGCCACGGCCACGGCCATTCGCATGGCTCCGCCGTGCATGGCCGCGCGTTTGCGATTGGCATTGTGCTCAACACCGGCTTTGTCGTCGTAGAAGCGACTTATGGGTTCATTTCAGGCTCTATGGCACTCGTCGCCGATGCCGGGCACAACCTCTCCGACGTGCTGGGGCTGATCATCGCCTGGACCGCATCGGTGCTCGCCGCGCGGCCGCCTTCTGAGCGGTTCACCTATGGCTTCAAGAGTTCCTCGATCCTTGCCGCACTTGCCAATGCCGCGCTGCTCATTGCCGCAATCGGCGCGATCGGTAGCGAGACGATCCACCGCTTCATCAATCCCGAGCCGGTCGGCGGCGGGACAATGATGGCGGTGGCCGCGGTTGGCATCGTGATCAACACAGCCACCGCGATGCTGTTTTTCCGCGACCGCCATCATGACATCAACCAGCGCGGTGCCTTCATCCATATGGCTGGCGATGCGGCGGTTTCGCTGGCGGTGGTGATCGCCGGTTTCGCTATCACCCGCACTGGCTGGCAGTGGATCGATCCGCTGACCAGTCTGATTGTTCTGGCGGTGATCGGCTGGAGCACCTGGGGCCTGTTCATGGCCTCGCTGCGGATGGGCCTGCTAGGCGTGCCCGATGGCATTGACCATGCAAAGGTGCGCGCCTTCCTGTGCGGCCAGCCCGGCGTTGCCGCTGTGCACGATCTGCACATCTGGCCCATGAGTACCACCGAAACCGCGCTGACCGCCCACCTTGTGATCCCCGGCGGCTATCCGGGCGATGCGTTCCTGCACGAAGTG
The DNA here is from genome assembly GCA_947451875.1 of Sphingomonadaceae bacterium. GTDB lineage: Bacteria > Pseudomonadota > Alphaproteobacteria > Sphingomonadales > Sphingomonadaceae > Novosphingobium. The sequence goes on from CANGBE010000062.1 coordinate 2,212, forward strand.
GCACACGAGTTAGAGCACGATTTTGGCATCGGCCACTCTACCCTGCAGGTCGAGACCGGCAGTGGAGCCGCCTGCGCGCTGGAGAGCGAAGCGGTGGTGTGATTATCGGGTGCCAAAGGGGATCATGAATGGCCCCAGTTCGCGGTTGATCAGGGCATTGCCATAGTTCTTATTCAGGCGGATCGTCTGGTCAAAATCCGCCTTCGCCAGATCGTACTGGCCAAGCCTGTGCCGCGCGAGGCTGCGGTTGTTCCACGCCTCTGCAAGGTTGGGGCGCAGGCTGATCGCCGTGTCGTAATCAGCAATAGCCAAGGCGAATTCGCCCATTTCATAATGGATAATCCCGCGGTTCACATATGCCGCAGCCAACGTGGGGTTGCGCTCAACCGCGCGCGAATAGTCTGCCAGCGCCCCACGCAGATCCCGCGCCGCCGCGCTTTCGCCGCCCTGAATCGCGACGAACCAATGGGAGCGATGATGCAGCGCTCTTGCCCGGTCATATATGATGGTAGCCAAAGCCACCCCGTCCAGTTCACCGTGGTCGATAATCGCCGTGCAGGCGGACACTGCCGCGACAGGCGCATCGCCAGCACAGACTAACACTGGATCAGCGGGCTCAGCGGCAGCCAGGGTACCCGCCAGCAAGTATGCCAGCACCGCCAAACAGAAAAGGGGCCGCCGCAGCAGCCCCTTCCCTTTTTTCATTGCCGAGGGGCTCAGAAGCGATAGCGCGCCGATACGCCAAAGGTGCGCGGCTCGCTCGGATAGCCCGAGATCGAACCCGACTGAGCCGGCGAATCGAAGATCTGCAGGATAGTCCGCTTGTTGAGCACGTTGCGGCCCCAGATCGTCAACTCAGGCCCAGAGCTGAAGGCATAGGTCAGCGAAGCATCAACATTGTTGATCGTCTGGGCAAAATCGGTCGCAGCCTGAAGTGCAGCTGCGGTCGATGTTACAACACCGGACGAATTCTTGATCACGAGGCCTGGCAGGCCTTCGACCAGCCGGAACTTGTCCTCATGACGATAGTCGGCATGCAGGATGACGCGGCTGCCATCGCCGAATTCATGGTTCCACTGGAAACCGACAACTGAGGAGAACTTGGTAACACCGGCAGGCATTGTACCCGAAAGATCACCAAAAGCCGAGAGCACAAACTGGTCAAACTTCGGATCAAGGTAGGTCATCGCCAGGCTCAGGGTCAGTTCCGGCGCGGGATTGAAGTTACCTTCAAATTCCACACCGCGGACCGATTGCTTGCCCGCGTTGGCGAGGAAGAAGCCGGTGCCGGTGAAGATGTTCGACTGGAAGCCCTTGATGGACTGCTTGAACACCGCGATGTTGACGTTGCCGGTGTCCCACTTGGCCTTCAAACCAGCTTCATAGACCGTAGCTTCTTCAGGCAAGGCGTAACGACTGCCCGAGCCGAGGTTGCTTGATCGCAGCGCCACATAGGCAGGGTTGGTGTTGATCGAAGTCAGATCGGCAGCTGTCGGGCGGCTATCGCGCGAGAGGTTGACCGAGGCCGCCTTATAACCAGTAGCGAAGCTGAGGTAGGCGTTAACGCCTTCGGTAACATCGAACGCCAGACGCGCAGTGTAGTTCCAGTGGCCAGCGCTCAGCTTGCCCGATTCAAGCGCATTGGGCACGTTGAGGAACACTGGAACGAGCTGCAACGGCCCCCTCAAACCAGCCAGCGGATTTGCTGCCGGGTTATTCTGGTTGGCGTTGCCAAAGGCAGTCGCCGTTGGTGCAATTGTGGTTGCATAGGCTGCTGCACCCGCAGCGCCAGCTGCACTGGTGCCTGTGGCGAATGCCGTGATTTCCGCGGTGGTCGCGTTACGTCCCAGCCCGAGAGCCTGGCCAACGGCAGCCGCCTTGTAGCCGCCTGACAGCAGGGCATTGCGGAACGGCGCATAGGCCGCGGCATCAAGATCAATGTTCGAAAACGCTTCGCTTGCAATATCGGCGGTTGCGAACTGCTTCTTGTCATGGGTGTAGGAAACGCCGCCGGTCAGTGTCAAACGGTCCATGACCTTGAAATCACCCTGAGCAAACAGGGTGAATGCCTCATCCTTGAGATTGGCATTCTCGGTAAATACGCGACCTGCCTTGAAGAACTGGCCTGTGTACTTGGTTGGAGTGCCTTCCAGTGTGCCAAAGGTAGTTTCGAGATCGGAACCGAAGGTACCGCCGCCAACGTTCAATGCCCCACCAGTCGCAGACTGGATCGAAAGGTTGGCAAATGAGCGGAAGCCCGTGCCGTAATCAATCGCGCCGGTCTGATTGACCTTTTCGTTGAAGTAGAAGGCACCGGCGAGAACGCTGAACGGACCTTCCCAATCGGAATTGAAGCGCAGTTCCTGAGTGAAGGTATCCACGTTCACGTCAGCCGCATTCTTGCCCAGCAGATCAAAGCTGGAGAAATCCGAATCCTGATTCGTCATCGAGTGCGACTTGCGATAGGCGGTGATCGAGGTCATCTTCACCACGCCAAGGTTGGCGTCGACCTGACCCGAAAAGCCCCAGTTGTCGATCTTGTTGGTCGAATCGAAGTTGTTGTAGGTTACGTCAGCAAATGGTGCCGCCGGATCGCTCAGCTTGCCGCCAAGTGCGATGATCGCACCTGATGCGGCCGAACGGCGAAGATTGACGACAGCGCAGCAGACTTCATCGATCTTGCTGTAATCACCGATCAGCCGGATCTTCAGATCGCTTGACGGTTCGAACAGCAACTGGCCGCGCATGAACCAGCGGTTGCGCGCGTTGACCTTGCTGCCGGTGTTGAGGTCGGACACATAACCATCGCGACGGTTGTAACCGGCGGCGAAGCTGGCGGCGACAGTTTCGCTCAGCGGGCCGGTGATCACGCCCTTCAGCACCAGTGCATTATAGTTGCCATAGCTGGCTTCGACATTGCCGCCGAACTTGAACTGCGGCGCCTTGGTGACAATCGAGATAACGCCAGCCGAAGCGTTCTTGCCGAACAAGGTCGATTGTGGCCCACGCAGCACTTCGATACGCTGCACGTCGGGCAGATCGCCAATCATCGAGGCCGAGCGCGAGCGATAGACGCCATCGACGAATAGGCCGACCGAAGGTTCGATACCGGCATTGTTCGCGCCGTTGCCGAAGCCGCGGATGTAGAAGTTGGTGTTGCCCGAGCTTTGCAGCTGGTTGACACGCAGCGATGGGACAACCGAGGAGAGATCGCGAATATCGCGGATCTGGGCACGCTCGATAGTTTCAGCCGTGGTCACTGTAACGGCGACAGGCACGTCCTGCAGGGTCTGTTCGCGCTTGGTTGCGGTAACGACGATTTCGTTACCGTCTGCTTCAGCAGAATCTTTCCCCTTGGCGGGAGCAGGCTTAGCTTCCTCTTCCTTCTGAGCATAAGCTGCGGTCGGCAGCATGAGCGAAGCGGCAGCGACGCCGATAAACAACAGCGCGCGATTCGCAGCGGCGTTCGACATGGCTGGCGACGCGGCTGAGCCGAAAACGGAAGATTTCATGCAGGTATTTCCTCTCTTCAGCGGGGATTGACGCTACGGCACTGCCGCGAAACCCTCGTCCGCCCCCTTTATTATTAGAGAATCATAGGATTCCTGCGGCAGACAAGCAATGCAAAATAGTTTCCCCGGTAACGCAATATGGCCTCTGTTGCAGCCATGACACAGGTGCGCGCTTGCTCCGGCGGGCGCCTTCGGCTAGGGGCGCGGCCATGTTGCGACGCAGCATTGACTGCATTCGCCCTTCTTGCCCGATTAATCCGAAAGCCCATCATGTCCGCCTCGCTCCGCAATATCGCCATTATCGCCCACGTTGACCACGGCAAGACCACCCTGGTTGACCAGCTTTTCCGCCAGTCCGGCACCTTCCGTGAGAACCAGCGCATTGAAGAGCGCGCGATGGATTCAAACGATCTCGAAAAAGAGCGCGGCATCACCATTCTGGCGAAGTGCACCTCGGTGGAATGGGACGATTCCAACGGCACCACCACCCACATCAACATCGTCGATACCCCGGGCCACGCTGACTTCGGCGGCGAGGTTGAGCGCATCCTCTCCATGGTCGATGGCGTGATCCTGCTGGTCGATAGCTCGGAAGGCGCGATGCCGCAGACCAAGTTCGTCACCGGCAAGGCACTGGCGCTGGGCCTCAAGCCGATCGTCGTCGTCAATAAGGTCGACCGCCCCGATGAGCGCATTCAGGAAGTTCTGGACGAAGTGTTCGATCTGTTCGTCAGCCTTGACGCTACCGATGAACAGCTCGATTTTCCGGTGCTCTATGCCTCGGGCCGCAATGGCTATGCCAACGAAGACCCGTCCTTGCGCGAAGGCACGCTGACCCCGCTGTTCGCTAAGATCGTTGAGCACGTCCCCGCCCCGGCCGCCGATTTCGATGGTCCGTTCAAATTCCTCGTCACCCTGCTCGATCGCGACAACTTCCTTGGTCGCATCCTCACCGGCAAGGTCCAGAGCGGCACTGTAAAGGTCAACTCGCCGATCCACGCGATTGACCGCGATGGCAAGGTCATCGAAACCGGCCGCGCTTCAAAGCTGCTCGCCTTCCGCGGGCTTGAGCGCGTTCCGGTCGAAGAAGCGCGCGCAGGCGACATCATCTCGATCGCCGGGCTTACCCAGGCGACTGTGGCCAATACCATCGCCGATCCTTCGGTTACCGAGCCGCTCTATGCCCAGCCGATCGATCCGCCGACCCTGTCGATGCGTTTCGCGGTGAACGATTCGCCGATGGCCGGCCGCGAGGGCACCAAGGTGACAAGCCGCATGATCCGTGACCGTCTGGAGCGCGAAGGCGAGAGCAACGTCGCCATCCGCGTTACCGAGAGCGCCGACAAGGATAGCTTCGAAGTCGCAGGCCGCGGCGAGCTTCAGCTGGGCGTGCTGATCGAAACCATGCGCCGCGAAGGCTTTGAACTGGGCATCAGCCGCCCCCGCGTGCTTTACGGCGAGGACGAGGCTGGCAAGCGCACCGAGCCTTACGAAACCGTCGTGATCGACGTGGACGATGAATATGCTGGCACCGTCGTGGAAAAGATGGCCACCCGCAAGGGCGAGATGACCGACATGCGCCCATCGGGCGGCGGCAAGACCCGCATCACCTTCTCCGCCCCCAGCCGCGGCCTGATCGGCTATCACGGTGAATTCCTCTCCGACACACGCGGCACCGGCATCATGAACCGCCTGTTCGAAAAGTACGGCCCCCACAAGGGCAAGATCGAAGGCCGCAAGAACGGCGTGCTGATCTCCAACGGCAGCGGCGAGGCGAACGCCTATGCCCTCGGCCCCTTGGAAGAGCGCGGCATACTGTTCGTCGGCGTCGGCACCCCGCTCTATGAAGGCATGGTCATCGGCGAAAACGCCAAGCCCGAAGACCTTGAGGTCAACCCGATGAAGAGCAAGCAGCTCACCAACTTCCGCGTCTCAGGCAAGGACGACGCCATCCGCCTCACCCCGCCCAAGGTGATGACGCTGGAACAGGCCATCGCCTATATCGACGA
>CANGBE010000063.1 GCA_947451875.1 Sphingomonadaceae bacterium
ACAATATGCGCCGGCGTCTGCATGGGGTTTGCCTGGATATAGTTATCCGGGTGGCCCAGCGCATTCGGGAAGAAGAATACCATGGCACAATAAAGCACCAAGAACACGCCGAGCCCGAAGCCGTCCTTCGCAGTATAGTAGGGATGGAACGGAACGGTATCGCTCTCGGTCTTGATCTCGACACCGGTCGGGTTCGAGGAGCCTGGAATGTGCAAAGCCCAGATGTGCAGGATCACTACGCCCAGGATCACGAAGGGCAGGAGAAAGTGTAGCGAGAAAAAGCGGTTGAGCGCTGCATTATCAGGTGCAAATCCACCCAGCAGCCACTGCTGGAGCGGCTCACCCACCAGAGGGATCGCCCCGAACAGGCCGGTAATGACCTTGGCACCCCAGAAGCTCATTTGCCCCCAAGGCAGCACGTAACCCATGAAAGCAGTTGCCATCATCAGCAGGAAGATCAGCACACCGAGCAGCCAGATCATCTCGCGCGGTGCCTTGTAAGAGCTGAAGTAAAACCCACGAAAAATATGAGTATAGACCACAACAAAGAACGCCGAAGCGCCATTCGCATGGGCATAGCGCATCAGCCAGCCCCAGTTGACGTCGCGCATGATGTGCTCAGTCGAGGTGAAAGCGATGTCCGCATTGGCGGCATAGTGCATCGCCAGAATGATACCGGTCACAATCTGGATAACCAGACAGAAACCTGCAAGAACACCGAAGTTCCACATGTAGTTCAGGTTGCGCGGCACCGGATAACCGGCACCAATCGCATTATACATGAACCGCGGAAGCGGTAGCTTTTCGTCCATCCACTGCATGAAGGGATGGCTTGGCTTGTATTCGTTCGCCCAGGGGAAGCTCATGATTTTCTACCTCAGCCGATCTTGACGATAGTGTCGGTGCTGAATGCGTACTCCGGAACCTCAAGGTTCTTTGGCGCAGGGCCTTTGCGGATACGGGCAGCGGTATCGTATGTCGAACCGTGGCAAGGGCAGTAATACCCTCCGAAATCGCCCTTCACCTCACCCTCGCCGGAGCCAAGAGGCACGCAGCCGAGGTGGGTGCAAACCCCCATGGTGATCAGCCAGTTCTTCTTGCCTTCCTTGGTCCGATCCTTGAGGCTCTGCGGATCACGAAGGGAGGAAACGTCCACCGCTTCCGCCGCAGCAATTTCAGCTGGCGTCAGATTGCGGATGAAAACCGGCTGCTTGCGGAACACCGCCTTGATCGCCTGACCCGGAGCAATCGCGCTGATGTCGATTTCCGTCGAGCTTTCAGCCCGGACATCTGCCGAAGGAGCCATCTGGCTGATCAGCGGAACCAGCGTGGCGATACCGCCGACACCTGCCGCGCTAACCGCTGCGATATTGATGAAATCGCGCCGACGAACGCCTTCGGTCTCGTGACCGGCTGGCGCTGCAGTGCCCGCATCTTGTGACATGGTTGACCTTGTCCTGTTCCAGCGACTCGTTTTGGGTTTGCCACCCGAGCGAGCCGAAAATCGCTAATTTCTAACGTCCGGAGACCCCCGCCCGCCTGCATCGCGCACGGCTTTCCCGCCATTCCGATACCGACTTGGCGCCCCTCTAGACGGGAAAATTTGGCCTGCCAACCGCCTTTTTCACTGCCAGAGGCATGGGCTGTTCAAGCCGGTGGACAAAGCCCGATCAGCGAAATCTGGCGACCGTAATTTGCTTGCTCGAGATGGGTGGCGCGGCGGAAGGAAAAGAAGCGATCTTCCTGCCCGTAGGTATCCTGCGAAAGCCGTGAAATAGCGCCGATTCCAGCACTTTTCAGACGGTTCGCTACATAGCACTCAAGGTCAAACTGCCAGTGTCCTGCACGGCCCGGTACAAAGCATTCCTCCGCATCGGGGAAGGAATCACGAAAGCTGTGAGAGACCTCATAACTCGCCTGTGCGATGCACGGACCAATCGCGGCGCACACTGATGCAGGCTCGCAACCAAGCGATGCAAGCGATGCAATGGTGTTCTCCAGCACGCCGCCAAGCGCGCCTTTCCAGCCCGCGTGCGCCGCCCCGACAACCCCAGCCTTACGGTCGGCAAACAGCACCGGCACGCAATCGGCGGTGACGATACCGAGCAAGACCCCCGGACGATCCGTCACCATCGCATCGGCATGAGGGCGCTGGTTCAACGGCCACGATTCGGTCACCACGACGCAGTCTGGCGAGTGAACCTGATAGACTGTAGCGAGGTTCGCCCCCGGCAAAACCGCCGCCACCGCACGCCGCCGGTTGTCGGCAACCGCCGCGTCATCATCACCGGCGCCCAGCCCGACATTGAGCCCGGCAACCTCGCCGGTGGAAATGCCGCCGCGCCGACCGAGGAAGCCGTGTGGCACTCCCGCCAGCGCATCGGCGGTCAGGACTTCGATCTCCTCAGCCAAGGCTCTTGCTCACCTGCTCGAACACATCACGCGATAGGCCCGGCCGGGCGACGATCAGCTCAAGCTCGGCCCGCATCATCGCCGCGCGGCCCGGCTCGATCCGCCGCCAGCGCCCGAGCGAGGGGACAAACCGTGCCGCCGTCTGCGCGTTAATCGGATCGAGCGTGAGGATCAGATCGGCGATGATCCGGTAGCCCTCGCCGCTGGCATCGTGGAAAGCATGGCCGTTCGCCGCCAGCGCCATGTACAGCGCGCGCACCCGGTTGGGGTTGTGCAGGGTGAAGTCGGGATGATCAGCCAGCGCCTTGGCATGGGCCAAAGCATCGGCGTGCATCGAACCCGCCTGCAAGGTGAACCACTTGTCGGTGACGAGCGCGTTGCCCTCGAAGCGGCGGTGGAAGTCCGCCAGCTTTTCGACGCGCTCGGGAGCGTCCAAACCGCAGAGCACCATCAGCGCGCCCTGCCGGTCGGTCATGTTGTCCGCCGCATCATATTGCGCAGCGGCGCGCTTCGCACCCTCCTGCGGCACACCGGCGGCGAGGTAGACCAAGGCTTGCGTCTTGACCTTGCGCGCACCCTTGGATGCGGCATCAAGACCAAAGGGTACGGCAGAGGCGCAATCATGCAGCGCGATGAAGCGATCCTTGAGCTGCTCACCCAGCCAGCCCTTCAGCGCCTCACGCTCGCGCCAGATCGCTTGCGGATCGGCCTGTTCGAGCTGCTCGGCCAGATAGGATTCGCCCGGCAGGATCAGCAGTTCACCGCGCATCAGGTCATCGAGCGAAGCATCATCCAGCACCGCCGCCAAGGCCGCGCCAATCGCGCTGCGCCCTGCGGCTGGATCGGCCCCGCCCAGCACGGCGACCAGATGGCTGACGATCAGGCTCTGCAAGGCCTCATAGCGGGCGAAGGGATCATCATCGTGCGCGGCGAGGAAGACCAGATCCGCCTCGTCCTGCCCGGCATCAAGCGCCACCGGCGCAGAAAAGCCGCGGTTAATCGAGAGTACGGGCTTTGCCGCGAAGCCCGCGAAGGTGAAGCTGGCCTCAGCCTTGTCGAGCACCACCAGCTGCTCGCCGGAATGCTTTGCGGTGGACCGATCGAACAGGGCGAGGCGCAGCGGTATTGGCATCGGCTGCTTGGCAGGCTGGCCCGGGGTTGCGGGAACGTCCTGCGTCAGGTGCAGCGTGGCGGTTTCGCCGGAATGCTCCAGCCGCGCGGTGACTTTCGGCGTGCCAGCCTGTGAATACCACAAGCGGAATTGGGTGAGGTCCAGCCCTGCACCGTCCTCGATAGACTTGATAAAGTCCTCGCATGTCGCCGCCTCGCCGTCATGGCGTTCGAAGTAGAGGTCAGTACCTTTGCGGAACCGCTCGGCCCCGGCCATCGTGCGCATCATGCGGATCACCTCGGCGCCCTTGTTGTAGACGGTGGAGGTATAGAAGTTGGAGATCTCCTGATAGGCATCAGGCCGGATCGGATGGGCGAGCGGCCCCGAATCCTCGGGGAACTGTGCAGCGCGCAGCACCCGCACATCCTCGATCCGCTTGACCGGCTCGCTGCCCATATCGGCGCTGAACAGCTGGTCACGCAGCACGGTGAAGCCTTCCTTCAGGCTCAGCTGGAACCAGTCGCGGCAGGTGATGCGGTTGCCCGACCAGTTGTGGAAGTATTCGTGGCCGATCACCCCCTCGACGCCATCGTAATCGCCGTCGGTCGCGGTATCCTGATCGGCTAGGACATAGCGGGTGTTGAACACGTTCAGCCCCTTGTTCTCCATCGCCCCCATGTTGAAGTCCGACACGGCGACGATGTTGAACAAGTCGAGATCGTATTCGCGGCCAAAGGCCTGCTCGTCCCAGCGCATCGAGTTGATCAGGCTGCGCATGGCGTGGCCGGTGCGATGCTCGTCGCCTGAGCGGACATAGATGCCGAGTTCGACCTTGCGGCCGGACATGGTTGTGAAAGTGTCTTTGGTGGCCACCAGATCGCCCGCAACCAGCGCGAAGAGATAGGCGGGCTTGGGCCAGGGATCGTGCCATTCTGCCCAGTGGGTGCCATCTGTGGCTTCACCTGAAGCGGCGCAGTTGCCGTTGGACAACAGCACCGGAAACGCCGCTTTGTCGCCGCTCATCCGCACGCGGTAGATCGACAGCACATCGGGCCGGTCAGGGAAGAAAGTGATCCGCCGGAACCCTTCGGCCTCGCACTGGGTGCAAAGCATGCCGTTCGAGGCATAGAGCCCCATCAGCTGCGAATTGGCCGCAGGGTTGATCGCGGTCTCGACTGTGATCTCGTGGGCGAGGCCGGTCAGGTCGACCAGCAGATCGTCGCCCTCCATGCGCCAGCCATTCGATTCGCGGCCATCGATGCGGACCGAGCGGGCGGCAAGGCCATCGCCGTTGAGCCGGATCGTGGCCTCAGCCGCTGCGGCTGGATTGCGCGCAACCGAAAGCCGCGCGGTAACCGTGGTGGCATCAAGCCCGAGCGCGAAATCAAGGGAGACTTCTGGCACCAGCCAGGCAGGCGGACGATAGTCCTCGCGGCGGATGACGGGGGGCGGGGTGGTGGCTGATGCTTGGATATCCATAGAACAGGTCTTTAACCCCATTTGCGAAACCGCGTCACCCGGCTATCGACGAATGTATGCCCCGCATGTTCATCTTCGGCCTCGGCTACAGCGCCAAGTTCATCGCCGCCGCTCTTGAAGCGCGGGGGTGGGAGGTGGTGTCCACCGGGCGCGAGGGGACGTTGGCGTTTGATGACGAGGGATCGGTGCGGCTAGCGCTGGCGGATAGCAGCCACGTCCTCTCCTCCGTTCCGCCGAGCGGCGAGGGCGTTGATCCGGTGCTGGATCGCTATGGTGCCACACTGGCGGGCAAGTGGCTGGGCTATCTCTCCTCCACCGGCGTCTATGGCGATTGCGGCGGGGCCTGGGTCGATGAGACAGCCCCCACTGGCAAAGGCCGCCGCACCGCGCGGGCCGAGTGTGATGCCGAGTGGCTGGCACAGGGCGCGCGGGTGTTTCGTCTGCCGGGTATCTATGGCCCGGGTCGGTCCGCGCTGGAGCGGGTGGCTGAGGGTAAGGCGCACCGGATTGCTATTCAGGATCAGGTTTTCAGCCGGGTCCATGTGGCAGACATTGCCGCTGGCGTTCTCTCCGCGCTCGATGCTCCCTCGGGTGCTTACAACCTCACCGATGATCTCCCCGCCAGCCAGAATGCGGTGATCGAGGAGGCCTGCCGCCTGCTGGGCCTCGTCCCGCCGCCGATGCAGTCGCTGGAGGAGGCGAACCTTTCGCCCATGGCGCGGGCTTTCTATTCCGAGAACCGGCGGGTGGCGAATCGGAAGGCCAAGCTCGTGCTCGGCTGGAGCCCGCGCTATCCAACTTTTTACGAGGGGCTGCGCGCCCTCAACGCCACGACCAATCCGGCCAGCGCGAGAACGGAACCTGCCACCGCAAGCGGCGTCCACTGATAGCCTTCGAGCAGAGTCGAAAGCACCATCGCTAACACGAGGGTAACCACCCCGTTATAAGCGGCCTTGCCCGCGCCGATCGTCCGCACCAGCCCGAAATAGAGCGGAAAGGTCACCACCGATCCGGCAATCGCAAGATAGGCCGTGCCCGCCCAAAAGCGCGGGTCGGCGGGAATAGTCGGCGGGCCGGACATCGCCCATGCCAGCGCGCCATCGATCATCACGCCATAGCCCATCGACCAAGCCAGCAGGCTCGTCATCGGCACCGAGCGGCCGGTCTCATTGGCCTGCACAACATTGGCGATCGCCGCCGCAATGATACCGCCAGTCGCCAGCAAGACCCCCAGCCAGACATTGCCGCCAACCGGAGCGGCACGGGCTTCGTTGAACAGCAACAGCGCGATACCGACGATGGCGATAGCGCTCCCGACAGCAAAGCGCGCCGTTATCCGCTGGCCCAGCAGCAACCACGCCAGCAACACGTTTGGCACCATCAACAGCCCCATCATCAGCGCGACGATGCCCGATGTCAGGTGCTGCTCTGCCGCATAGACGAACATGTAATTGCCGCAGAACTGCGTCAGCCCGACGAGCATCGCCAACCGGTGCGCCTTGGCGGAGATCCTCAACCCGTCGCCTCGCACCAGCGCCAGCAGCGCCATCGCCGGAGTGGCTAGAATGAAGCGATAGACTACTGACCATGCGGGCGGAAGATCAGCAATCTGCGTAGTGATCACCCACCAGGTTGAACCCCAGATCGCCGCGACAATGGCGAAGGGGATCAGGTTGCGCGGGGCCAGAAGGCTCTGTTGTTGCAGCGGGCTCACAGGGCGGCAATCGCCTTACCCAGCGCGGTCGCGTGTTCGGGCAGCGTATCCCACGAGGCGACAAGCCGAGCCGAATGCTCGTCCCAATCGTAAAAGGCAAAGCCCTGCGCGCGCAGGCTCTCGCGCTCGGCGCGGTTGGCGATCAGGAACACCTCGTTGGCCTCAACCGGATGCATCAACCGCTCTTTTGCGCCCGCAGCGACCTCTTGCGCGGCCAGGTTAGCGGCGCGGGCGTTATCGAGCCAAAGATCCCCCTCGACCAGCGCAAGCAATTGCGCGGCAAGGAAGCGGCCCTTCGATTGCAGATGCCCGGCGCGCTTGCGGCGCCAGCGGGCGTGATCGGCGTGGTCGGGGTCGAAGAACACCACCGCATCAGCGTCCATCCCTCCATTCTTGGTGCCACCAAAACAAACGACATCAACCGGCCCCGCACCTTCCGCCGCCGAGCAGCCGAGAAAGGCCACAGCATTGGCAAAACGCGCGCCATCAAGATGCAGGCCCAGCCCGCGTTCCTTGGCGAGAGCGCCAATCGCGGCGAGTTCTTCCGGGCGATAGACCAGCCCATATTCGGTCGCCTGCGTCACCGAAATCGCCTGAGCCGGAACCTGATGAATCTCGCGCTTCACTGTTGCCAGCACTGCCTCGATGGAAGCCGGGGTCAGCTTGGCCCCCGCCCCTTCGGCCAGCATCAGCTTGGCTCCGTGAAGGTAGAACCCCGGCGCGCCGCATTCGTCGGTTTCGATATGGGCTTCACGGTGACATACAACTCCGCCGTGCGGCTGGACCATTGGCCCGAGCGCGAGGCAATTCGCCGAAGTGCCGGTTGCCGTCCACAGCACAGCTGAAGGCCGTTCGAAAAGATCGCTGAACACCGCGTCGAGCCGTTGGCTCAGCGCGTCGCCATCATAGCCCTTGTCCGGACTATCGGCGGCCTGCATCGCAGCCCATACCTTCGGGTGAACGCGCGCCACGTTGTCGGAATTGAATTGCATAGTCATATGGGCT
>CANGBE010000064.1 GCA_947451875.1 Sphingomonadaceae bacterium
GGTGGAAACCCTCGCCGCGGGCCTTTCCGAGCCACGCGACACGGTGGAAGAGGTGATCGAGCCTTACCTGATCCAGCTCGGCCTGATCGCCCGAACCGCGCGCGGACGCTGCCTGAATGATCGGGCGTGGCAGCATCTGGGGCTGATACCGCCGAGTGGATCGAGCGGCACGTTATTCGACGAGCCAGAATAGCCGCTCCACCGGCTCGCCCAGCACCTTCGCCAGTTTCAGCGCGATAATCGTGGAGGGAACGAACACGCCGTTCTCCACCGTGTTCACTGTCTTGCGGGACACACCGATAGCCTCGGCCAGCTGCGCCTGAGTGAGGTCTTTGGCCTCTCGCCGTTCGCGCAGCCGGTTGTGCAGCACATCAGCCAAGGGCGCGGCGCTCCAGGATCGAGAAGCGGAGTAGGGCCGCGACCAGTCCGGCGCTGACGATCAGGTGGATCACCTCGCCCACCGAGAATTCCCAAGCACTTTTCATCACATAGCAGATGATCGCGGTCGCCATGGCGCAGAAGAAACCTGCGGCGAGTGCGGAAGCGCGATTGGCGCGGGTGGTTTCGTCTTCGATCATCGCACGCAATTCTGCCTTACGGAACCAGAAGCCACCGGTCAGCAGCACCATCAGGATCACGATCGTCATCGCCACCCAGCCGCCGATGCGGATGTGATCGACCAGCCGGGTGCCGTCACCATGGGCAAAATAGGCCGATTGCTGAATCATCAGGAACAGCGCCAGAACCGGCATCATCCGGGCGCGGCGGCGGGTGAGACGGTCGGCGAAATCGGCATTGCCGCTTGGTTCAGTCATGGGTTTTGCCCCTTTTAAGTAACCTATGGATTACATGTAACCTTAGGGTTACGCATTGGCAAGTAAATTACGTTCGATGACATCGCCTGCTTCGCACTCACTGCCAAAATGGTTCCATTACGGGACAGGTTGGCCCAGCTCCCTCAAATTGTAGCGAATTTTTCGTAAATCGGGACGCAAAGGACGGTTAACGCGAATGTCGTAAGGGTCGTGTCCTGCCTTTGTGCAGCCACAGGGGCAGGTCCGAAGAGGTTTCATCACCGATTCCGAGACCAAGGCTCCCAGGGACAAAGAGAGAAGACCTATGTCGCTTCGGACGGCCATTGCGAAACTTTCGATCTGCGCAGCAGGCGGCGCGCTTATTGGCGGCGGTGCCGTGCACGTGGCGGAAAGCCCCGCCACTGCGCATCCGCAGTACATCAAGCACGAAAAGCGTGTCGCGGTGAAACAGCCGCACCACGCCACGCGTCTTGTCGCCCGCACCGAACCACGCAAGATCAAGCGCGTGCGCCGGATCGTAAAGCGCACGATGTGCTGCGAACAAGGCCCGCAAATGGCGATGGTGCCGATGCCGGCGCCGATGATGCCACCTCTGCCTCCTATGCCCAGCGGCGGCTCTGACCGCACTGTGGTGATCGGCGGATCGGGCGGCATGGGCTTTGGCGGCGGCTTCTTTGGAGGCTTCTTCGGCGGATCAAGCTCGGGCGGCGGTTCAGTGGTTATCACGTCGACTACGACCGGCGGCATCACCAGCTCCAGCTCGGGCGGGTCAACTTCCTCTTCGGGCGGTTCGACTTCGACTGGCGGCAGTTCAAGCTCGACCACTTCGGGTGGTGTCTCGACATCGACTTCGACCTCGTCGGGCAATGTTTCGACTTCGACAGGCGGTGTATCGACCTCAACCGGCGGCGTTTCGACTTCTACCGGTGGTGTCTCAACCTCTTCGGGCAATGTCTCGTCGTCGAGCGGCAATGTATCGAGTTCTTCGGGTAACGTCAGTTCGTCATCGGGTAACGTTTCCAGCTCGAGCAGCTCCAGCTCGTCGTCTTCGTCGTCCAGTTCCTCGTCATCCTCATCGAGCTCTTCGGGATCAAGCTCGGGCGGCATGACCAGCAGCGGCGGCCACCACGGCGGATCGTCGGGTGGCCATCATGGCGGTTCGAGCGGCTCTTCGTCGGGCAGCTCGGGTTCGTCGAGCGGCTCCTCGTCCGGTTCCAGCTCGGGTTCGTCCAGCGGTTCTTCTTCGGGCAGCAGCTCGGGTTCATCGAGTGGTTCGTCATCGGGTTCCAGCTCGGGCAGCTCGTCAACCTCGGGCAGCTCGGGCGGCAGCACTTCGACCAGCTCAAGCTCGGGCGGTCACGAAGTTCCGGCACCGCCGATGCTGATCCTGTTTGGCGCGGCAGCAGCCACGCTCGGAGCGCGCCGCCGCAAGGCTCTGGCCAAGGCCTGAATTCGGCCGCGAAAGCAATAAGGGAAGGGCGGTCTCTCGGGGCCGCCCTTTTTGTATCAGCCTTTGGCCACCTTGCGCGACAGGCTCCAAAGGGTGGCAAGGCCTACTGCCAGCCAGACTACATTCAGCGCGGTAGACGGGATCGCGCCGTGGGCGCCGGAATTGACCACGAAACCGGCCGCGCCGACCACGTTCATCCACTGGTAGATGGCTGAACGGCCCTCGATCTTGCCGAGCGAGACGAGGATGTAGGAGCCGAGAATCAGCAAGGCCCCGATCCAGCCTGCGGTTTCGATGGCGATGGTCTCGATTGGCATAAACTCTCCCCTGAAACGCAGACGGGGCGAGCAGCACTTGCCGCCCGCCCCGCTGGTTTTGCCCTAAGGTCTGATTGCTTATGCAGCCAGCTTGCGCAGCACGTACTGCAAAATTCCGCCGTTCATGAAGTATTCGACCTCATTGGCGGTATCGATGCGGCACAGGGCGGTGAAGCTGAATGTGCTGCCATCGGCGCGGGTGACGTTAACCGTCACGTCCTGACGCGGCTTCAGGTCAGCAACACCAGTGATGGTGAAGCTGTCATCGCCGGTGAGGCCGAGCGTTTCGCGGCTTTCGCCGTCCTTGAACTGCAGCGGCAGCACGCCCATGCCGACGAGGTTCGAGCGGTGGATGCGCTCAAAGCTCTCGACGATCACCACGCGCACGCCGAGCAGGTTGGTGCCCTTCGCTGCCCAGTCACGCGATGAGCCGGTGCCGTATTCCTTGCCGGCGACAACCACCAGCGGGGTGCCGTTGGCCTTGTGCTTCATCGCCGCGTCATAGACTGGCATAGCCTCGCCGCCGAAACGGCTCATGCCGCCTTCGATGCCGGGGACCATCTCGTTCTTGATGCGGATGTTGGCGAAGGTGCCGCGCATCATCACTTCGTGATGGCCGCGGCGGGCGCCGTAGGAGTTGAAGTCTGCCTTGGCGACCTGATGTTCCATCAACCATGCGCCAGCGGGGCTATCAGCCTTGATGTTGCCGGCGGGCGAGATGTGATCGGTGGTAATCGAATCGCCGAGGATCAGCAGCGGCTTGGCTTCGATAATGTCGGTCACCGGGGCTGGAGTCATGCTCATACCCTCGAAATAGGGCGGGTTGGCAACATAAGTGCTGCCTGCGCGCCACGAGTAGGTTTCCGAGCCGGTGACGTTGATTGCCTGCCAGTGCTTGTCGCCCAGATAGACGTTGGCATAGCGGGCCTGGAACATGGCGCGGTCCATGCAGGCGGACATGGTGGAGAACACCTCGTCATTGGTCGGCCAGATGTCTTTCAGATAGACGTCCGCGCCGTTCGATCCCTTGCCGATCGGGGTGGTGACGAAATCTTCGATCACTGTGCCCTTCAGAGCATAGGCGACGACCAGCGGCGGGCTGGCGAGGAAGTTGGCACGTACGTCTGGCGAGACGCGGCCTTCAAAGTTGCGGTTGCCCGAGATCACCGCGGCGGCGACGAGGCCGTTCTCGTTGATCGCCTTGCTCAGCGGCTCGGCCAAGGGGCCGGAGTTGCCGATGCAGGTGGTGCAGCCATAACCGACGAGGTTGAAGCCGACGGCATCGAGATGCTCGGTAAGGCCCGCCTTGTTGAAGTAATCGGTAACGACCTGTGATCCGGGGGCAAGGCTGGTCTTGACCCAGGGCTTGGGCCGCAGGCCGAGCTCGTTCGCCTTCTTGGCGACGAGGCCAGCGGCGACCATCACGCCGGGGTTCGATGTGTTGGTGCAGCTGGTGATAGCGGCGATCACCACGTCACCGTCGCCGATGTCGTAATCCTTGCCTTCAACCGCGACGCGGGTTTGTGCCTTCTTGTAGGTTTCGGCCATGTCCTTGTTGAACACGTCGTCAACCTGATCGAGCGAAACGCGGTCTTGCGGGCGCTTGGGGCCGGCGAGGCTAGGGACAACGGTGCCGAGATCGAGTTCAAGCGTCGAGGTGAAGATCGGCTCAACCGCAGGATCGATCCAGAAGCCCTGCTCCTTGGCATAGGCTTCGACCAGCGCGATCTGCTCTTCTTCGCGGCCGGTAAGGCGCAGGTAGTCGAGCGTCTTGTCGTCGATGCCGAAGAAGCCGCAGGTCGCGCCGTATTCGGGGGCCATGTTGGCGAGAGTGGCGCGGTCGGCCAGCGTCAGCGCGGCAAGGCCGGGGCCGAAATATTCCACGAACCGCCCGACCACGCCGTGCTTGCGCAGCATGTTGGTGGCGGTCAGCACGAGATCGGTGGCGGTAACGCCTTCCTTCAGCGTGCCGGTCAGCTTGAAGCCGACGACTTCGGGGATCAGCATCGAAACTGGCTGGCCAAGCATCGCGGCCTCAGCCTCGATCCCGCCAACGCCCCAGCCGAGAACGCCAAGGCCGTTGACCATCGTGGTGTGGCTGTCAGTGCCAACGCAGGTATCGGGATAGGCGACGGTTGCGCCGCTCTGATCGGTGCTGGACCACACGGTCTGGGCGATGTTTTCGAGATTGACCTGATGGCAGATGCCAGTGCCCGGGGGCACGGCGTAGAAGTTGTTGAGCGACTTCGAGCCCCACTTGAGGAAGTCATAGCGCTCCATATTGCGCTGGTATTCGATCTCGACGTTTTCTTCGAAGGCCTTGGGGTGGCCGAATTCGTCGACCATTACCGAGTGATCGATAACGAGGTTCACGGGGACGAGTGGATTGATCTTGGAGGTATCACCGCCCAGCTTGGCAATCGCATCGCGCATGGCGGCAAGGTCAACCACGCAAGGAACGCCAGTGAAATCCTGCAGCAGCACGCGGGCAGGGCGGTACTGAATTTCGTTGGACGATTCGGCAGGGTTCTTTTGCCAGTCGGCAATCGCCTGAATGTCTGCGGTCGAAACAGTAAAGCCACCGTCTTCAAAGCGCAGCAGGTTTTCCAGCAGGACCTTCATCGAGAATGGCAGGCGGCTGATGTCGCCGATCTTGGCCGAGGCCTTCTTGAAAGAATAATAGGCGTAGTCCTTACCGCCCACCGAAAGTGTGGAACGGGTGCCAAGCGAGTCCTGTCCGACCTGAGTCATTGCGGCGTGATCTCCTGAATGGTTTCAGGCCTTTGCCGACATTCCGCTTCGCAGATGCCGCACAGCCCTGTGTCGGCGTGGCCGATGCGCGGGAATCCCCTTCGCGTCAAGGGGTGGACTCAGCGAAAATCGAGCGATCCAGCCAATCTTATGGCTCGACAGGCGGCATCGGCTTGCCGCCGCGCGTGCCTATCCAACATCCGGCAACGATCAGCGCCACACCGAAAAGCGTAACCGGGGTCAGGATCTCGTCGAACCATAGCCAGCCCATCAGCGCCGCCCAGATGAAGGCGCTGTATTCGATGGGCACCAGCACCTGCGCCTCGGCACGGGCATAGGCCCATGATAGCAGCATCAGCGAACAGGTGGCGAGCACAGCTGCCATGCCAATATCGCCCCATTCTGCGCCCAGCGGCAGGGACCATAGCCATGGTGCAAATGGCAGCAGGGCAAGCGCGGCAAACAGGTTTTGGAAGGTGACGACCTCCAGCGGTCCGGCAAGCTGCGCCTGCTGGCGCTGCAGCACAAGGTTCCAGGCATAGGCCACTGCCGAAACAAGAATGGCGACAATGCCGCGCGCTGCCTCGCCGTGCATTTCGGCCCCTCCGATGCGCTCGGCAGCGATTGCGGCTACACCGACAAAGCCCAAGATGGCGGCGATGATTGCCGCCTTGCGGATTTTCTCGCCGAGCAGGACAGCGGCAAGATAGAGAGCGATTAGCGGCGCGATGAAGCTAAGCGCCATGCCTTGCGCCATCGGGGTGCGCGCCAGGCCATAGAAAAACGTAGGAGCCATCACCGCCGAAACTGCACCTCGCAAGGCGTGAACCCCCAGAATCGCGGGCGGCGGCAAGCGTCCTCCGCGCAGGCGCCAGATTGTCGCCATGATTGTCCCCGCGAGAACGGTGCGCACCAACATGGCCGAATAAGCTCCGCCCGCGATTGCCGCCCGTTTCATCAGTGCGTCCATCACCGAAAACAGCGCGATGGCGAGCAGAGTTGCCGCCAAGGGCATGGCCGTGTGATTGCGGTGCATACCATTTCCTTAGGGCCATGATGAAAAGAGGTCACGCAAGGCAGGCAATTCATCCCCGTGAAAGCTGCAATGGTTGAAGGCGCGGGACTAAACGGGCATTAGGGCGCGTGGTCGTGCAGCAGAAGCTGTGCAGCCTTGCATGAATTCAGGAACTCGCAGCATGGTTGGCAAGACTTTTTGGTTGATGGGTACGGCGGCGGCGATAGCTCTTGCTTCGGCAGCTCCGATGGCTCAGGCCGCTCCCGCCGCAGGTCCAGCGCCGGTTGCCGCAAAGCCGGTTGTCACCCCGGCCCCGGTGGCGACCGCGCAGACCGCTCCTGCACCCGTGCCCAGCGCAACGCCTGCCGTAGTGGCAACTCCGGCTCCGCCGCCCATTCCGCTCGATACACCGTTGCCTGTTCCCATTCAGCACTGGTCGATTGGCGATGCCCAGGCGCTGCTGCAAGTGATCCGGACGATCGACAACGAAGGCCTGATTCCCGCAGACTATAAGCCCGACGTGCTCGAAAAGGCACTGATGGGCGGTGAGGGGCTTGCTCTCGATACAGCTGCCAGCACCAGCTTTGCCTGGTTGACCGAAGATATGCGCGATGGCCGCACGCCGATGAAGGCGCGGCTGCAGTGGTTCGCTTTCGACAAGGACCGCGATGTAAACCCGACCGATCAGGTGATGGCGCGCGCGCTGGAAAGCCATGACATTGCCGGGACCCTGATTGCGCTCGATCCGACTTATCCGGACTATGAAGTGCTGCGCCAGACGCTCGCTGATACGCCGGCAAAGGACGTGAAAACCCGCGCCCAGATCCGCGCCAATATGGATCGCTGGCGCTGGTTCAGCCGCGATCTCGGCGAATTCTACCTGATGACCAATGTTCCCGAGTTCCAGCTGCGGCTGGTGCGCCGGGACAAGATCCTCCAGACCTTCCGCACGATTGTCGGCAAGCCGGGCAAGACGGCAACCCCGCAACTGGCCGAACTGGTTGAGGGCGTGATCTTCAACCCGACATGGACCGTGCCGCAGTCAATCGTGGTGGGTGAAGGACTCGGCAAGAAGTACGGCTCTGTCGCAGCAGCCAAGGCTGCGGGCTATGCCATGACTAAGTCTGCCGATGGCACGATTACTATGGTCCAGCAGCCCGGGCCGGCAAATTCGCTTGGCCTCGTGAAGCTCGACATGCCCAATCCGCACGCGATCTTCTTGCATGACACGCCCAACCGCAACCTGTTCAACCTGCCCGTTCGCGCGCTTAGCCACGGCTGCGTGCGCACCGAAGGCATCAGGAAGCTGGCCATAGCACTTTCGATCATCGGCGGCGGCA
>CANGBE010000065.1 GCA_947451875.1 Sphingomonadaceae bacterium
ATCTTGGTCGATCGGGTAATCAGTGAAGTAGAATTGCTTTGTGAAGCGCTCGGCATCAATGCGGGCGGGCGAATCGAAATCTCTGTTCCGCAACGCGGAGACCGGCGCCGGCTTATTGAACAGGCAAGACGTAATGCCACAGAAGCTCTTGATCGCCGGTTGGCAGAGAGCGGTAGCAAGGCCAAAGTCATGCGCGAACTCGCGGAGTTTTTTGACCTCTCAGACATTCCGCAACGCATCGAAGTTTATGATAATAGTCATATTCAGGGTACAAATGCGCTCGGTGCGATGATCGTTGCCGGGCCAGAGGGATTCCTCAAAAACCAATACCGCAAATGGAACATTAAGCGCCCTGAAACGGCTCCCGGCGATGACTTTGCCATGATGCGCGAAGTGTTCTCGCGCCGTTTTGCCCGGGCGATGGAAGATGATCCGGAACGCGACAAAGGCACCTGGCCCGATGTCGTCTTGATCGACGGCGGCAAGGGACAACTGTCTGCCGTGCGCGAAGCTCTGGAAGAACTGGGGATCGAAGACCTACTCCTTGTTGGTGTGTCAAAAGGGCCGGATCGCAACGCTGGCCGCGAAGTGTTTCACTTTGCCGATGGCAGCGAGCGCACGCTTGCGCTCAATTCCCCCGTTCTGTTCCACCTCCAGCGTATGCGTGACGAGGCCCACCGCTTCGCCATCGGCGCGCACCGCGACAAGCGCAGCCGGGCGATAACCGCGAGTCCGCTCGACGAAATTCCCGGCATCGGCCCAGCACGCAAACGAGCCCTGCTGCTGCATTTCGGCACAGCCGGAAAGGTTCGCGCGGCAAGCATCGATGATCTGCAATGCGCCCCGGGTGTGAGTGCGGCAGTGGCGCAAATGATCTATGACTTCTATCACCCCGGCGGATAGCCCATTGTTTGAGGACGAACAGCCAAGATGATCTGCACCCGGGAATGGACTAATGAGGCGATCCGCAAGATCGAGGCTGACTTCAATCGCTCGGCTGACACTCACCTGATTCGCATTGAATTGCCGCGTTTTCCGGGAATTATGCTCTACCTGAAGGATGAGTCGGTCCATCCAACTGGCAGCTTGAAGCACCGTCTTGCCCGGTCGCTGATCCTCTACGGCCTCTGTAACCAGTGGATCGGGCCTGATAGCCTTTTGGTTGATGCAACCAGTGGCTCAACGGCTGTTTCCGAAGCTTATTTCGCGCGACTGATCGGATTGAAATTCGTCGCTGTAGTCCCTGCAAAGACGTCGCCAGCCAAGGTCGATGCTATCAAGTTTCAAGGAGGTGACGTCCATTTTGTTGAAGACCCCGGCGCGATCTATGACGTTGCATAGTGTTTGGCGCGCGAAAATGATGGGCATTTTCTTGATCAGTTCACCTTCGCCGAACGCGCGACCGACTGGCGCGGCAACAACAACATCGCCGAGAGCGTTTTTCAGCAAATGGAGCGTGAAGATCACCCAGAACCAACATGGATCGTCTGTGGGGCAGGAACTGGTGGCACCTCTGCTACCTTCGGGCGCTTCATCCGCTATGCCAGAACCGATACAAGGCTGTGCGTAGCCGATCCAGAAGGCTCCGTGTTCCATCGCCATTTTGCCGATCGCTCAGTCACCTCGCCGCCTGACGGGTTCTGCTGCTTGATCGAGGGAATTGGCAGGCCGCGGGTTGAACCCAGCTTCCTCCCCGATCTGATAGACCGGATGATCGCTATTCCGGATGTCGACAGCATCGGCGCCATGCGGGCGATTGCCCGGCGCTTGGGCAGGCCGGTCGGTAGCTCAACAGGCACCAACATAGTCGCCTGCTTGGCGTTGATTGAAGAAATGGCAGCGCGCGGCGAGCAGGGATCGGTGGTCTCGATCCTTTGCGATTCTGGCCTGCGCTATGCAGACACGTATTACAGTGACGATTGGCTGGTTGCGCAGGGGCTCGACTGGACATCTGCCGAAGCAAGGTTCACCAGTTTGCTCGGGGTCTGATCAGGCCCCAACAGGGCGCGTCGTGCGGTTCCACCAATAGCAATAGAAAGACGGCCAATGGTCCGGCGTTCGCGCCAGATGTGATCGATCATCGGGTGATCAGCGGCGGCGCAGCTGTCGCTCCAGGCGATTTCCGGATCATCGAGCAAGGCAAGGTTGGCCTGTTGCAGCAATACCCCGGGCGAAAAGCGCGAATAGGCCTCGTCAAAGGCAGTCTTGAACGAGAAGCTGCCGGGCGACGCAATAAAGCTTGCCAGCATGGCAATCGGCTTGCCATCAAGCGTGATGGATGTGCGCTCGAGCCGTCCCCGTGCTGCGGCGCCAGCGAGTGCCTCGCGAAACAGGTTTTGCGTGGCGGGCGCGCTTGCGAGGGCTGAGCCTGCGGAACCTTTCCAGCCGGCGGCCTCAAGCTCAAGGAAGCTTTCCGTCCACTCCGCGAGCCCCGATGCACTGCGTGTCTGCTCGATTGCAACCTCGCCAAGTTCGGCAAGGCGGTTGCTCTGACGGCGCAGTTCCTTGCGCTTCTTGCCACTGAGCGAAGCTTCCCAGTATTCTTCGGCAGACATCTGCGAAGCAAGAAATGCTCGTTCTTCGCTGTGGACTAGAGCGGCGTGGCGACCGACTTCGGCGAGCATGGATCGCAGAACCTGGCACGCTCGCGATTCCAGCGGCAGATGACTGAGATGGAGGAACAATCCGTAGGCGGCATTGCGATCAGCCCAGCTGATCAAAGCCTGCCAGAATGCCGCCTCGTAGCCCTTCGCGATAAGTGGCAAACCAAGGAAGCAGTTTCCGTGAATCCAGTTGCAGAGCTGCGGCAACGGATAAGTGTAATAGCGGCTATCGAGGCTGATCGGCATCAGACCGAGCCATTCGCCGCTCTCCTCGAGAACCAACAAGCGGACTTTACCGGCCGGATCGAGGCCCTTTAGTGCTGGTAGAAGATACCAGCTCTCAAAGAAGGGATTGGGCTCACCCGCGCTCCCCGCCAAGGCATCCCAACTTTGGATGGCCTCCTGGTTGGCTAATTCGCCCAAGCAACGCGCAGTCATCCTCGGCTCAGCCTGTGGCTTTGCCGTGTCAACGTACCCTCCACTGGCTGGTTCGAGCGCGTTAGCCCTTGCCACAGTTAAACGTCCCCAAATTCGCAGAAAAACTGCAGCGTTGGGACCTTCTAACAGCCGGTTGCAAAGGAATTGCTAACTGGCCTTGCGAGCGATCTGGGCGAGACCCTTGGTAAGCTGGAACAGGCCATTAAGCCGCGCCACCGGATCACCCCAGACCCGGGTGACCACGATCTTATTGTCCGGCCGCAGCTTGATCGTACCTTCCAACCGTTGGGCATAGGCCACCAGTCCCATCGGATCAGGGAAGGTATCCTTGTGGAAGGCGACCAACGTTCCCTTTGGCCCCACATCAATCTTGGCTATATTAGCTTCGATTGCCTGTCGCTTGATCTCGATTAGCCGAACGAGATTTGTCGTTGGCTGCGGAAGCGGGCCGAAGCGATCGATCATTTCAGCGGACAGCGAATCAATCTCCTCTTGATCCGCAGCGTCATTCAGGCGGCGGTAGAGCGCCATGCGAACCGCGAGATCGGGCACATAGGCCTCAGGAATCATGATCGGTGCATCAACGGTGATCTGTGGGCTCAAGCCGGTGGCATCGCGCTCGATACCTGCCGCACCCGCGCGAGCCTCAAGGATCGCGTCCTCCAGCATCGACTGGTAAAGCTCAAAGCCTACCTCGCGGATATGGCCCGACTGTTCATCACCGAGCAGATTGCCCGCGCCGCGAATATCAAGATCGTGGCTGGCAAGCTGGAACCCGGCACCAAGGCTATCGAGATCACCCAGCACCTTAAGCCGCTTCTGCGCCACTTCTGATAGCGATGTATCAGCCGGCGTCGTGAGGTAGGCATAAGCGCGGAGCTTCGATCGACCCACTCGTCCGCGCAGCTGATAGAGTTGGGCGAGGCCGAAGCGGTCTGCGCGGTGAATGATGATGGTGTTGGCGCTCGGTATATCCAATCCGCTCTCGATAATCGTGGTGCTGAGCAACACCTCGTATTTCTTCTCGTAGAAGGCGGACATCCGTTCTTCGACTTCGCTTGCCGACATCTGGCCATGCGCGGCGATAAAGCGGATCTCGGGCACAGTGTTGCGCAGCCACTCCTCGACATCGGCCATATCGGCAATGCGGGGAACGACGATGAAGCTCTGCCCGCCACGATGATGTTCACGTAGCAACGCCTCGCGCATCACCATGTCGTCCCATTCCATCACATAAGTGCGCACCGCAAGACGATCGACCGGAGGTGTCTGGATGGTTGAAAGTTCGCGCAAGCCCGACATGGCCATCTGCAAGGTGCGCGGGATCGGAGTTGCAGTGAGAGTGAGTACATGAACGTTCGTGCGCAGCTGCTTCAGGCGCTCCTTGTGGTTGACGCCGAAGCGCTGCTCTTCATCGACAATCACGAGGCCAAGCCGTTTGAAGCTTAGATTTTTGGCCAAAAGCGCATGGGTGCCGATGACGATATCCATCGTGCCTTCAGCTAGGCCGGCCTTGGTACTCGCGGTTTCTTTGTCACCGACCAGACGGGACAGGCGGCCAACATTGAGTGGGAACCCTCCGAAACGCTCGACGAAGCCCGAATAGTGCTGTCGGGCGAGCAAGGTTGTCGGGGCGATCAACGCCACCTGCTGGCCTGCCATGGCGGCGACAAAGGCGGCGCGAAGGGCCACTTCGGTTTTGCCAAAGCCAACATCACCGCAGACAAGGCGGTCCATTGGCTTGCCTTCAGCGAGATCGTTTAGCACGTCCTCGATGGCGGCTTCCTGATCGTCAGTTTCCTGCCAGGGGAAGCCTTCGGCAAACTTGTCATATGCTGCTTGTTCAGGAACCAGGGCGGGAGCTTGTCTGAGCGCGCGGGCGGCGGCTGTGCGCAGCAATTCGTGCGCGATCTCGCGGATGCGGTCCTTGAGTTTGGACTTGCGCTTCTGCCAGCCTTCGCCGCCGAGCCTGTCGAGCGCCACGCCATCGCTCTCGCTGCCAAAGCGCGAGAGGACATCGATGTTCTCGACCGGAACGTAGAGTTTGTCGCCGCCGTGATAGGCCAGCATCACGCAATCGTGCGGGCTTTTGCCGACCGGAATCGACTGCAGGCCCATATAGCGCCCGATGCCGTGGTCCATGTGAACAACCAGGTCGCCAGGAGTGAGTGCAGCGAGTTCGGCAAGGAAGGCATCGGCGCTTTTCTTGCGCTTTTTGCGGCGGACAAGCCGGTCACCAAGGATGTCCTGCTCGGTAACAACCTCAATGTCGGCCGATGCAAAACCGGTTTCCAGTGGCAGTACCAGCGCCACAGGCACGTTCTTCGCCGCTAGCCCTAGCGCTTCTTGCCAAGTATCTGCAGTCTGGGGTTCGGGCCGCACAGCCTCACCCAGAATCGCGGCGATGCGAGAGCGACTGCCAACCGAATAGCACGCGATGAGCGTCTTGCGGCCCTGAACGGCCTGCCCGTTGAGGTAACGGGCTGCCGCCTCATATACGTTGTCTCCGCGCGCGCGTTCAGGTGCGAAATCGCGGCCTGAGCCGAAGCCGAAGTCGATCACCGATGCACTTTCTGGTTGGGCGAAGATATCGGCGCGATGAATCGGCCAGGTCGCGAGCCGTTGATCCAGTTCGGTACGTGTGAGATAAAGCGCATCAGGCTTCAGCGGGCGATAGGATCCGGCGGCTTTTCCGGAAGTATCTGTGCGAGCCGTGAAATAGTCGGCAATATCACCAAGCCGCTCGTCCGCTGCGCCGATTCCGGCGTTGTCGCTGACGATCAGGTCGTCAGGGCTGAGGTGATCGAAAAGCGTTTCCAGCCGGTCCTCGAAGGCCGGGAGCCAGTGCTCCATACCTGCAAGGCGCCGCCCGTCGCTGACCGCCTGATAGAGGGGATCGGAAGTGGCATTGGCGCCGAATTGCTCGCGATAGCGGGTGCGGAAACGTTTGACCGATTCCTCGTCGAGAAGGGCTTCGCTCGCCGGAAGCAGCAAGTGCTGGCCGACCACCCCAGTTGAACGTTGGGTGTTAGGATCAAACAGGCGAAGCGTTTCAAGCTCATCGCCAAAGAAATCGAGCCGCAGGCCAGCTTCGAGACCTGAAGGATAGATATCGAATATCGAGCCACGCACAGCGAATTCACCGGCGTCGGCCACGGTGTCCGTGCGCGAATAGCCTTGGCGCAGCAACAGGCCGATCAAGCTATCGCGGCTGATTTCCATTCCCGGCTTAAGCAGGCGCACCGATTCGCGGATGCGAAATGGCGTGAGCACGCGCTGCAGTGTGGCGTTGACCGTAGTGACCAGCAGCTGCGGCCCCTGCTTGGGAGCTTGCAGGCGGTGGAGCGCCGATAGTCGCCGCGCAGAGACGGATAGAGCCGGGCTGGCGCGATCATAGGGAAGGCAGTCCCATGCCGGAAACTCGATAACCTCCAGTTCGGGCGCAAAGTATTGCGCGGCATCGGCGACGGCCCGCATGGCCGCCTCGTCTGGCGCGATAAAAACGGCGCGGCCTTTTGCCGCCCGGGCGAGGTCGGCCATAACCAATGGCTGCGCCCCCCTGGCGATCGAAGAGAGAGTGAGCGGGGTCTTGGCGGTCAGAATCTTCGAAATGTCAGGCATGGCTCACGCAACAGAAGAAGCCCCGCGTGCCATTTTTTGGCCTGCGGGGACTTGGGAACCTCGTCCTTAGCGGGCAGTAAGGCGCTTGTCTCCCCCGCCATGATTGCAGCGGCGTGGTCGTTCCGGCATGGATGGGCGGCGTTGCACGGAAAGGAAGCATAGTGAGCGAAGCGGGGATACTCAGGCACATGGCACTGTTCTGGCTGAAGCGCCCGGATTCGATTGAGGATCGCAACATGTTGATCGCCGGAGTTGAGACTCTCCGGGCCATTCCGCAGGTCAAGACGCTCCATATTGGCGTTCCGGCCCCGACCGAGGCGCGGGATGTGGTCGATCACTCATGGGCTGTCTCGGAAACGATGACGTTTGACAGTCTGGAAGATCAGGCCGCCTACCAGCCCCATCCTCTGCATGAGGCCTTTATTGCCCGGTGTGGGCACCTGTGGGAACGGGTTGCCGTCTACGACATCTTTGACGCGCCGCAGGGCTGATCAACGCGGAATGTCGACGTAATCGAGTTTTCGCATCCGCTCCATCATCGGACCTGCATATTCCTCGGGCACAGATAAAGTGCCGAGTGCCCAACCGAGAATGTCGACGTCTTCTTCCTCAATCAGCGTTTCAAACCAGACCAGTTCAGCCTCGTTCCATTCGCGGTGAAATGAATCGAAGTAGCAGCCGATCATGTAATCAGCCTCACGCGTGCCGCGGTGCCATGCGCGGAATTGAAGGCGTTTTAGACGGTCTTCCTGGTTCATTTTGGTTGCGCTAAGTGCACTCGGGCTTGGAGGCAAGGGCCAACCCCCGCTATGGAGGCAAAATGCGCCCCGATCGCCTCAATCCGCTGTTCATCGAAACGGCCAGCCTGCGGGGCGTAGGGCCAGGGCTCGCGCGCCCACTCGAAAAGCTG
>CANGBE010000066.1 GCA_947451875.1 Sphingomonadaceae bacterium
GCATCGCCTCGCCGCGATAGAGCGCGCCGATCTCGTCCACACCGGCGATCTCTTCCGAGAAGCGCACGCAACGGGTGCAATGGATGCAGCGCGTCATCGTCGTCTTGATCAGCGGGCCCATGTACTTTTCAGTGACAGCGCGCTTGTTCTCGTCATAGCGCGACTTGCCGCGACCATAGGCGACCGACTGGTCCTGCAGATCGCACTCGCCGCCCTGATCGCAAATCGGGCAATCGAGCGGATGGTTGATGAGCAGGAACTCCATCACCCCTTCACGCGCTTTGCGGACCATTTCGCTGTCGGTGCGGATCACCTGGCCCTCGCTAGCGGGCAGCGCACACGAAGCCTGCGGTTTCGGCGGCCCGGGCGAAACCTCGACCAGACACATGCGGCAGTTGCCAGCGATGCTGAGGCGCTCATGATAGCAAAAACGCGGGATTTCCTTGCCCGCGAGTTCGCAGGCCTGCAGCACAGTCGCGCCTGCGGGAACTTCGAGTTCGATGCCGTCTACGGTTACTTTAGGCATTACTCAGCGGCCTCCCGCACGTTTTCGTTGATCCGGCGCTCCAGCTCAGGCCGGAAGTGCTTGATCAGACCCTGGATCGGCCATGCCGCAGCATCACCCAGAGCGCAGATCGTGTGACCTTCGACTTGCTTGGTCACCTGCTGCAGCATGTCGATCTCGCCCACTTCGGCATCGCCGGTGCGCAGGCGTTCCATCATGCGCCACATCCAGCCGGTGCCTTCGCGGCACGGCGTGCACTGGCCGCAGCTTTCGTGCTTGTAGAAGTAGGACAGGCGGCTGATGGCGCGGACGATGTCGGTGCTCTTGTCCATGACAATCACCGCCGCCGTGCCGAGGCCCGAACCGACAGCCTTCAGGCCGTCAAAGTCCATCGGCGCGTCCCAGATCTGGTCGGCGGGAACGAGCGGAACCGAGGAGCCGCCGGGGATCACCGCGAGCAGGTTATCCCGCCCGCCACGAATGCCGCCGCAGTGCTTTTCGATCAGTTCGTGGAAGGGAATGCTCATTTCCTCTTCGACGACGCAGGGCTTTTCCACGTGGCCGGAGATCTGGAACAGCTTGGTGCCCTTATTCCCCTCTCGCCCGAAGGACGAGAACCACGTGGCCCCGCGCCGCAGGATGGTGGGGGCAACGGCGATGGATTCGACGTTGTTGACCGTCGTCGGGCAGCCATAGAGGCCTGCGCCTGCCGGGAACGGCGGCTTCAGGCGGGGCTGGCCCTTTTTGCCTTCAAGGCTTTCGATCATCGCGGTTTCTTCGCCGCAGATATAGGCGCCTGCGCCGCGATGGACGAAGACGTCGAAATCGTAACCCGATTTGCAGGCGTTCTTGCCGATCAGGCCGGCGTCATAGGCCTCTTGCACAGCGGCGAACAGCGTTTCGGCCTCACGGATATATTCGCCGCGAATGTAGATGTAGGCCGCGCGCGCACCCATGGCGAACCCCGCCACCAGCGCGCCTTCGATCAGCTTGTGCGGATCGTGGCGGATGATCTCGCGGTCTTTGCACGAACCGGGCTCGGATTCGTCAGCGTTGATGACGAGGAAGCCCGGACGTTCCGGCTTGTATTCCTTGGGCATGAACGACCATTTCAGGCCGGTCGGGAACCCTGCCCCACCGCGACCGCGCAGGCCGGACGCCTTCATCTCGTCGATGATCTTGTCACGACCGAGCGCGAGCAGGTTCTTGGTCTTGTCCCAATCGCCGCGGGCTTGCGCGGCCTTCAGGTTCCACGGCTGGTAGCCATAGACGTTGGTGAATATGCGGTCTTTGTCTGCCAGTGCCATTACAGCGCCCCCCGCGACAGGAAATAGAAACCAGCGGCAACGATCAGCGCAATCACGCCAAGCTTGATCACGCCGGTGAATATCTTCCAGGCGATCACGATACCGACCAGAGCAACGATGACTGTTACCGCGCTCATGCCCAATCACCCCGGTAATCGTGGTTGGCCTTGACCATGTCCTTGAGCGTCGTCGGCCCGCCGAGCGGTTCAACGGTGTGACGGCCCGGCTCTTGCGTACCGGACTTCGGTGTTTTGCCTGCAGCCAGTGCATCGAGCACGGCGTCGAGGCGTTCCGCCGTCAGGTCTTCGTAATTATCATCGTTGATCTGCACCATCGGGGCCGAGGCGCAGTTGCCCATGCATTCGACCTCAGTGAGGGTCCAGAGCCCATCGGCGCTGACGTGGCCAATCTCCATGCCGCGCTTCTTGCAGGCGGTGAACAGATCGTCCGAGCCGCGCAGCATGCACGGCGTGGTGCCGCAGACCTGCACGTGGAATTTTCCAACCGGAACAAGGTTGTACATCATGTAGAAGCTGGCAACCTCAACCACGCGGATCACCGGCATGTCGAGGTACTTGGCGACATATTCCATCACCGGAATCGGCAGCCAACCCTGCGTGCTTGTTTCCTCACCCACCTGACGCTGGGCATAGTCGAGCAGCGCCATCACGGCAGAGCGCTGACGCCCGGCAGGATAACGCGCAATCGCGGCCTTGGCTTTGGCGTCCCATGCCTTGTTTAAGGCAAAGGAGCCCCAGCGCGCGCGCAGTTCAGGGGTATCGGGTTCGAGATGACGATCAGCCATTAGCGGATGAACTCCACGCGAGAGCAGAGATCGCCCTCAAACGAGTAAACAGACATGACTTGGAACGGCTCGACCAGTTCAGAGCCATCGGAAGCAGGGCCGCGCGTTACGTGCTCGAGCAGCAGGACATAGTCACCCAGCTGCTGCGCATCGAGGATCTCGGCATGGTTCTGCGGCCACTTGGCGAAAGCGGCGGCGAGACCGACACGCGTGCCCTCCTTGCCCTCACGCACCACCGTGCCGCGATAGTTCGCTTCGCAGGCGTCGTCGGTCATGTAGGAGACGTAAGTGTCCACATCCTGTGCGTTGTAGGCCGCGATCATGGCAATGGCGGTGTCGAGGTTGCTCACCAGTCACACTCCAACTTCTCGAGTGAACCCTGATAGCTTTCTGCAGCCTGTTCGCTCCGCTTACGCACGGTGAGGCTGAACAAATAACCTACTAGCCCAATGAGCAGCCACCAACCCGAATCAGCGAACAAGGCCAAAGCGAATTCTGAACCAATGAAAATCGCCGCCAAGACAAGCACAGCGATACACATGACTAGCAGAGCTAAAATAAGACGCTCAGGCAGTCGGGAGTGTACGAAAGCCCTCACCGGTCACACTCCCCGAACACCACATCGATCGCTCCGATGATGGCGGTGACGTCGGGCAGCATGTGGCCTTTGCACATGAAGTCCATGGCTTGCAGGTGCGAGAAGGCGGTCGGGCGGATCTTGCAGCGGTAGGGCTTGTTCGAGCCATCCGCGACGAGATAGACGCCGAATTCGCCCTTGGGGCTTTCGGTGGCAACGTAAACTTCGCCCGCCGGAACGTGGAAACCTTCGGTGTAGAGCTTGAAGTGGTGGATCAGCGCTTCCATCGACTGCTTCATCTCGGCGCGCTTGGGCGGGCTTACCTTGCGGTCGTCCGAAGCAATCGGGCCACTCGGCATTTCCGCCAGACACTGCTTCATGATGCGGGCCGACTGGCGCACTTCCTCGACGCGGACCATGAACCGGTCATAGCAATCACCGCGCGTGCCGATTGGCACTTCAAAGTCCATCTTGGCGTAGACGTCGTAAGGCTGCGCCTTACGCAGATCCCACGCGATGCCGCTGCCGCGGATCATCGGGCCGGAGAAGCCCCATGCCAGCGCGTCTTCCTTGCTCACCGTGGCAATATCGACATTACGCTGCTTGAAGATGCGGTTGTCGACGACAAGGCTCATCGCGTCTTCGAACAGGCGCGGCAGGCGGGTGTCGAGCCACTGGCCGATATCGACCAGCAGCTTTTCCGGCACATCCTGATGGACGCCGCCGGGGCGGAACCAGGCCATGTGCATGCGGGCACCGGCAGCGCGCTCGAAGAAGTTGAGGCAGTCTTCGCGGATTTCAAACAGCCACAGGTTCGGCGTCATCGCGCCCACGTCCATGACGTGAGAGCCGAGGTTGAGCATGTGGTTGCAGATGCGGGTCAGCTCGGCAAACATCACGCGCAGATACTGGGCGCGGCTCGGCACTTCGAGGTTCAGCAGCTTCTCGATGGCGAGAACATAGGAGTGCTCCATGCCGAGCGGCGAGCAATAGTCCAGCCGGTCAAAATAGGGCAGCGCCTGCAGATAGGTCTTGTGCTCGATCAGCTTTTCGGTGCCGCGATGGAGCAGGCCGACGTGTGGATCGATCCGCTCGATAATCTCGCCGTCCAGTTCCATGACCATGCGCAGCACACCGTGCGCAGCAGGGTGCTGGGGGCCGAAGTTGATCGTGTAATTGGTGATGACTTCATCGCCGGTGGTGGGCGATTGTTCGAGGCTCAGGCTCATGCCTTATCCCCCTTCTTCGGCGCGGCCTTTTTGGCGGCGGGCTTCTTGGCCGGAGCCTTTTTCGGTGCGGCAGCCTTTTTCGCCTTCACTTCGGGCGCAGGAGCCGGAGCAGGCGGTGGCGGTGCTGGAGGCGGCGGCGGTGCAACGGCCTTCTCGTCACCCGGCAGAACGTATTCAGCGCCTTCCCAAGGACTCATGAAGTCAAACTGCCGCAGATCCTGCGCCAGCTTGACCGGCTCATAGACCACGCGCTTGTCTTCTTCCGAATAGCGCAGTTCCTGATAGCCCGTGAGCGGGAAGTCCTTGCGCTGCGGGTGGCCTTCAAAGCCATAGTCGGTGAGGATGCGGCGCAGATCGGTGTTGCCGCTGAACACCACGCCATACATGTCGTAAACTTCGCGCTCCAGCCAGCCAGCGACCGGCCACAGCGTTGTGGCGGTCGGCACAGGCGTGTTCTCCGCCGCGCTAACCTTCACCATCACGCGGTGGTTCTTGGTAACGCTGAGCAGCATGTAAACAACTTCAAAGCGTTCGGCCCGGTCCGGGTAATCGACGCCAGCGATTTCCATCAGCTGCTGATACTGATGATCGTCACGCAGTATACGCAGCGCGTTTTCGATCTCACCACGCGCCACGGTGATCACGACTTCGCCGTGTTCTTCCTTGGCGGAAACCACGGCCTTGCCCAGCGCCTTGGTCAGCGCCTCAAGCACGCCTTCTCTCGAGGCAAATTTCGGGGCGGAGTGAACGACAGTGCTCACCGCTCAAAACTCCCTGCGCGGCGGATCTTCCGCTGCAACTGCATCACACCATAGAGCAGCGCCTCGGCAGTCGGCGGGCAGCCGGGAATGTAGATGTCGACCGGAACGATCCGGTCACAGCCACGCACGACAGAGTAGCTATAGTGATAGTAGCCGCCACCGTTGGCGCATGATCCCATCGAAATCACGTACTTTGGGTCCGACATCTGGTCGTAAACCTTGCGCAGAGCCGGGGCCATCTTGTTGCACAACGTGCCGGCGACGATCATCACGTCGCTCTGACGCGGAGAGGCGCGCGGGGCTACGCCGAAGCGCTCCATGTCGTAACGCGGCATCGAAACGTGGATCATCTCCACGGCGCAGCAGGCGAGACCGAAGGTCATCCACCACAGCGAGCCGGTGCGCGCCCACTGGAACAGTTCCTCGGCGCCGACGACGAGGAAGCCCTTGTCGGCAACCTCGGCATTAAGGCTGTCAAAGAAGGCCTGTTCGGGTGAGACGATTTGGCCGGAAGCAGCGGCGGGGGAGAGCAGAGCGTTCATCGTATCATTCCCAATCCAGCGCGCCCTTTTTCCACGCATAGGCAAGGCCTACGAGCAGTTCAAAAAGGAAGCCCATCATTGTCAGCCATCCGGTCCAGCCGGTTTCCTTCAGGCTCACCGCCCAGGGAAACAGGAACGCCGCCTCAAGATCGAAGACGATAAACAGAATGGCGACGAGGTAGAACCGCACGTCAAACTGGCTGCGCGGATCTTCAAAAGCGGGGAAGCCGCACTCATACTCCGAGTTCTTGTCGGCGCTCGGATTGTGGGTTCCGGTCAGGTAGGAAAGCCCCATCGGCAGGAAAACCAGCGCCGTTGAAATCGCCAGCGCTACGCCGAGGAAGATCAGGATGGGCAGGTATTCAACAAGTTCTACCATTGGGGACTCGCAAGCTGGGCGGAATCGCATCCGCTGACCTTGCTGCGCGCCCTAGTCCGCAGGGGCAGACCGCGCAAGTGGGGTAAGCCCGTGATTGCGCGCTTCTGCGCAGGTTTTGCCTATTTCTTAAGTTGCATCGCCAGCGCCCGGTCTGCTGCTTTGCCAAACGGCGGGCTCATACCCGACAATTTTATCAGATCGACGCCAGTCTGCCGATAGATTGCGCGCGCGTGGCTGAAGGTCCGGAAACCATCGATCCCATGATAACTGCCCATGCCCGAAGGTCCTACACCCCCGAATGGCAGGTCATCCATGGCATTGTGGAACAGGACGTCGTTTACAGTCACCCCGCCAGAAACAGTTCGGGAGAGAACTTTTTCCTCTTCGGCACTGTCTTTGCCGAAATAATACAGACCAAGCGGGCGGTCATGCGCGTTCACATAATCAATCGCCTCGTCGATCGTGTCATATGACATTACTGGCAGAATGGGACCGAATATCTCCTCCTGCATCACCCTCATACTATCATTCACATTGCGCAGGATGGTTAGTGGCATCTTGTTGCCGTTTGATGCAGCGAAATCCTCGCCCGCAGGATTTACCTCGATAAGTTCCGCCCCTTTGGCGCTTGCATCGTCAAGATATTCCTGAAGGCGATCACGATTTCGGGTATTCACCACTGAAGTGTAGTCATCGTTGTACAGCAGGGTGGGATACATCGCCGAGACGCCGGCGCGCAGGTTATCGATAACTTCGCCCTCCTGTTCGCGAGCTACAAGAAGGTAGTCGGGCGCCAAGCATATTTGGCCCGCGTTCATCATCTTGGCCATACCAATGCGCCGCCCCGCGAGCGCCTTGTCGGACGAGCGGCCCAAAATAGTCGGCGATTTTCCGCCCAACTCCAGCGTGACCGGAACCAAGTTTTCAGCCGCAGCGCGCATGATATGCTTACCAACACTGGTCGCCCCGGTGAAAATAAGGTGATCGAAGGGGAGGCTCGAAAAGCCGGTTCCCACCTCCACTCCGCCAGTAAAAACTGCCATTTCCTCTTCCGCAAAATACTGCGGCACCAGTTCGGCAAACAGGCTGGCGACCCGCTCGGTAAACTCTGAAGGCTTTATCATTGCCCGGTTCCCTGCAGCGAGAATTCCGGCCATCGGCACCATGACCATCCCAACGGGGAAGTTCCAAGGCGCGATGACCCCAACGACACCCTTCGGCTGGTAGGCAACCTTTGCCCTTCCACCAAACAGGCCGAAAGGAAACATCACCTTGCGCTTCTCGTCGCGAGTCCAGGATTCGAGATGGGCACGCGCGTGCTTGAGAGCCCCGACAGAGGTCATAACATCACTCATCAGTGTCTCGGTCGCGCTGCGATGACCAAAATCAGCAGATAC
>CANGBE010000067.1 GCA_947451875.1 Sphingomonadaceae bacterium
CGACTGCGGCGCGCATGGCCGGGTCGATCCCGGCATCAGTTATCAGAACGTCGACCTCGTCCAGTCCGCATACGATGGCTCCAGATGATGACTGGAACTTTGAACTGTCGACCAGCAACACAACCTGTTCCGCACGGTCAATAAGACGGCGCTCGGCGGCGACGAGGATAACGTCCTGCTGCATGATTCCTTGAGGGCCGACAGCTGCCGCTCCCATGAACAGCTTTGGCGCGTGAAATTGCGGCATCGAATCCTCGCCCGCTGGCGCAAGAATGATGTTCTGTTCGCGAAAGATCGTTCCAGAAGGCACTAGCAGCTGCGTTCCGGCCTGTGGCAGAAGCGCATTCACGATGTGCAGCGAGTTGGTTAGCACCTGACAATCAAGCCCTGCCAGATGCGGGCACATCTGCAAGGTTGTGCTGCCGCCATCGATCATGATCCCTTCTCCTGGATCCACCAGCGCGGCGGCGGCAAGGCCGATGGCTTCTTTTGCCGCGAGGTTTTGGGTTATGGCCTGATCGAATGGTGTTCCGCGCAAGCGGAGTTGTGCATCATGCTGCTTTTGCCCCGCCAATTTGGCGCCGCCGTGGACCCTCAGCAACTGCCCGCTCCCTTCCAGACGCGAAAGATCACGCCGGATGGTTGCGGGAGAGGCATCAAGACGCGCTTCGAGTTCGCGATAGGAAACAAAGCCGCGCGGCTCCAGTGCTGCAAGGATCATCCGCTCTCGTTCGGTGGCGTGCATCGTTCAGCCCCGCTCGGCTTCGAGTTGTTCGAGCGACTTGCCCTGATTGCTTGGTGCCCAGATTAAGCCAATCGCTCCGCTGGCAGCAAGGAAGCCGGTCAAAATCCATGCCAGCAACGAGAAGTTATCCTTGGCTAGTGATGGCACCGCAAGGCTCCAGATACCAAGACCAATGCGGACGATGGCAAAGCTTGCCCCCTGCGCAGTGGCGCGAATTGCCGTGGGGAAAAGCTCTGCGCTCCACAACTGGAAAAAACTCTGCGCACCAAATCCCCCGGCAATACCCATGATGACGATGTGGATGATGACGATTTCGAGCTTGAAGCCAAAGATCGCCAGCAGGGCCATGCCGAATACGTGCATGGCTGCAGAAATCCCGAACAGCAGCCTTTGATCCACCTTGTCGGAAAGGCGCATGAAGATGCCGTAGATAGAGATCATGCCGATGCCGAAATAGCCGGCCGGAACCAGCGTTTCGGTCCAGGCAGGCAGGTGGTTCTGCTGGATCAGGTATGGCGTGAAGAAGCCGTTGTATCCAGCCCACAGGTTCCACAGGCCGTACATCGAGGCGAGATAGAACAGCGATCCCAGATAGCGCGGCTGGAGAAGTGCCCGCCAATTAGTGGTGGTCGCACCAGCCTCGTGGGCGGCCTTAACATCTTCCCATCGCTCCGATTCTGCCATACGCGATCGAAGAAAAGTAAGCGCGAGGGCCAGCACCGCCAGATGGATGAAGAGCCAGCGCACGCCGCTGATGCCGAATGGCTTAAGGAAATAAGCTGCTACCAGCACCGCGACTGGGCCCAGATACCATAGCATTTGCGCCACGCCTGAATGTGCCCCGCGCTTCTTGTCGGGCGCTCGCTCGGCGATCAGGGACCACGAGGCGGGAATGTCTGCACCCACGGCCAACCCAACCAGAATGTAGCCCAAAATCAGCATCCATTTGGCCGAGGCGAAGATCAGGAACAACATGCCAAAGGCGTAAAACAGCATGTCGTATTGATAGATTTTCTTGCGCCCGAACTTGTCGCATAAGACGCCGCCAATCAGCGCGCCGACACCGGCGGAGATGGCATTGGCGCTGAAGGCACCGATCAGGCCGACGAAATTGTCGGAAAGGCCGTAAATCTCTTTCCACATGCCAAGAGCCACCGAGCCCGAAACGATCGAGCCAGCGTCGATGTAGTTGGCTAGGCCCGCCAGAATGGTATCGCGCCAGCTTTCCTTTTCGCTCGTCGCTGTTGTCACACATGGTCTCCCGCAAGGATTGTTCTGTTGATTTCAGAAATGCTGGAAACGCCGGTGAGCGCCATCGCTACACGCATTTCGGCTTCGACAAGGGCCAGCATCTTCGCCACCCCGGCCTCGCCTTGGGCGGCAAGAGCATAGGCCCATGCTCGGCCGAGCAACACGCCCTTGGCGCCAAGCGCGAGCATTCGCACAACGTCGAGACCGGAACGCACCCCGCCATCGGCCAGCACGGTGAGCTGGTCGCCCACGGCATCGGCAATCGGCGGCAGTGCCTTGGCAGTCGACAGTACGCCATCTAGCTGGCGGCCGCCGTGGTTGGACACGACGATCCCGTCTGCGCCCAGCTTGGCTGCTTCGCGCGCATCTTCCGGATCAAGAATGCCTTTGATGATCAGCGGGCCTTTCCATTCCGAACGGATAAAATCGAGATCGCGCCAGGTAATCGAAGGGTCAAAATTATCGCGCATCCAGGCGAAGAAATCGCCAATGGCGTTCTTGCCCTTCATCACCGGCACGACGTTGCCGAGCACATGGGGGCGGCCCCACAGACCAACATCCCAAGCCCAGTCTGGCCGCGCCATGGCCTGCGCCAGACGCCAGATCGAACCCTTCAGAGCGCCCGCCCCGGATAGCCCAGTGTAATAGTCACGATATCGGCTACCTGGCACGGCCATATCGACGGTGAAGACCAGCGCGGAACATTTCGCTGCCATGGCCTGAGCCAACAGGTCTCTCATGAATGCGCGGTCGCGGATCATGTAAAGCTGGAACCAGAAGGGCTTGGCAGCCGCCTGCGCCACTTCATCCAGCGAACAGGCCGAGACGGTGGAGAGAGTGAATGGCACACCGGCCTGTTCAGCCGCGCGAACTGCTTTGCATTCACCCCGGCGCGCATTCAGGCCAGCGAGGCCAATCGGAGCAAGGGCAACCGGCAGGGCCAGCTTCTGCCCGAACAGCTCCGTTGAAACGTCGATGTTGGAAACATCGCGCAGCACCCGCTGGCGCAGTGCAATTTCAGTAAGCTCGTTGATGTTCTTTCGCAGGGTGACTTCGGCATAAGAGCCGCCGTCCATATATTCGAACAGGAAGCGCGGCAGTCGGCGGCGAGCGGCTTCGCGGAAGTCGGAAATCTGGGCAATGATCATACTTGGGCCTCTATGGCTGCGTGCCATGCGGTGCGATAGGAGGACAGGTCGTGATCGAGCGGATCGACAAGAACAAGCTTACCCGGCTGCACAAGTGCAGGTTCTATCAGCCGAAGCGCGCCAAAGGAAACATCGGCTTCTGCACTAACGGTGTAGACCCGGGTTCCCGGACGCAGCGCGGCGAGAGCGCGGCAGAACAGTTCGGATGCAGCGAAGCGCCCTTCGATCAGCAGTCGTTCTTTGGCGCCGATCAGATCGAGCGCGGTATCGGCCATCAGGGCGGCGTAAAGGGCGATGGCGGCAGTCTGGTCGTCGTCCGCATCCGGCCGGTTGATCCAGCGGCTGGTGCTGGCAGGGAAGGGGCCGCTACCGGGCACTTGAGAAGGAAGGACCATAGCTTCGGAAGTTAGCACATTGGCAAGGCCATCAAGCCCGGGCCGGTCGACACGCTGACCCAGCAATTCAATTTCGCGCCCGCCCATGAACCGCGCCGAAGGCACCGGCTGGCCGAACGCATCGACATTGACGAGGCAATCGCGCGCATCTGTCAGGCTAGTCAACTCGACTGGCTCAGCAGTTGATCGCATGGCGATGAACCATGTTCCGGTGGAAAGCACGGTCGCCTCGGACCCGGTGATTTCCGGAAAGCTCCGTGCAGCCAGCAAG
The DNA here is from genome assembly GCA_947451875.1 of Sphingomonadaceae bacterium. GTDB lineage: Bacteria > Pseudomonadota > Alphaproteobacteria > Sphingomonadales > Sphingomonadaceae > Novosphingobium. The sequence goes on from CANGBE010000067.1 coordinate 3,811, forward strand.
GCAGCGTTGGAATCGTGCAGGCCTGCATAAACGCGAATGGTTGGCGAGAGGCCGGTTCGCTCGGCAAGTTCGGGCAGCAAGGTGCCAACCACGTCACCAGCGCGGACCAAGGGGGCGAATTGATCAGCCCAACCGCGCCGCTTGGCCATGGGCGAGAAATCGCTGGCTGCGGGACACCACAGGTCTGAATGGCAGCCAAGGCTGGTAACCTCGCTCGCCGCCATGCCTGAAAGCAGCCAAGCCCAGTATTGGGCATGGGGCATCAGAGTGCAGCTCTTCAGCACTTCGAACGCTTCAAGATAGTGCAACTGGGTGCCAATATTGAGCCCAGCGGGCAGGGCGGGGGATCCCGTTACGGCAAACGTATCTCGCTGGGCCCTGTAGGCTGACAAGGAATCCGCTGGAATTTCGAACTCGTAATCCGGCGGAACGAAGGCCAGCATGCCGCCACGAATACCGACAACAGCAGCACCGTGGGAAACCGGGATGATTGCTTCGACCGGGTGATCGGCAAATTGCCCGAGCGCCTTGATCAGCCAGTCTGCGGTCGCAGCGGTATCGAGTGCTGCATATGGTTCGCCCGGCAATGCCGCATTGGCGCGGGTCAGCTTTTCAAGGCAGCGGCCATCCTTTGACCAGAGCGAAACTTTGCTCAGGGTCTTGCCGATATCAATGACAATGGCGAAGCCCTGATCCAGCTGTCTGCTCCCGTGTTTTGATCGAAGTTGATTGCTTTCTAGCGAATAGGATTGATTGCGCAAGGGGTGAATGCTAGGGGCGGCAATCATGACAGTGCAACCACCAAATCCGATTCCCGCCACGCCATTTGCGGTTCCCTCAAACCGCTGGGATGCAGCCTATGCTGCAAAGCTGTCGCCATCAGAGCTGTTGCTCTATCGTTCGAACCTGCTCGGATCAGACCTGACAGTTACCAATTTTGGCGGCGGAAACACCTCGGCCAAACTGGTCGAAAACGACCCGCTGACTGGCGAGATGACCGAGGTGCTTTGGGTAAAGGGGTCGGGCGGCGATATCGGATCGATGAAGCTTGATGGCTTTGCCACGCTCTATCAGGACAAGCTTCTGGGGTTGGAGAAGCACTACGGTGGGCCGGACGATGACGACAAGATGGTCGGTTTCCTGCCGCATTGCACATTCAACCTGAACGGCCGCGCGGCTTCGATCGATACGCCGCTGCATTCGCTGCTGCCCTTTGCTCATGTCGATCACGTCCACCCCGATGCGATCATCGCGCTGGCAGCCTCTTCGGGCGGCGAAGCAGCGACGCAGGAAATCTGGGGCGGCAAGATTGGCTGGCTGCCGTGGAAGCGTCCGGGCTACACCCTCGGCGTGATGCTTCGCGATTATGCTCAGGCCAATCCGGGCGTTGAAGGGGTTGTGCTCGCGGGACACGGGATCATTTGCTGGGCAGACAGCGCCATGGCTTGCTATGATCACACGGTTCAGCTGATCGCTGACGCGGCGAATTACCTGAACGCGAAGCTGGCGGGCAAACCGGCGTTCGGCGGACGGGAGATTGCTCCCAATCCAGACCGTGCAGCCATTGCCGCTGACCTGATGCCGCGCCTGCGTGGGGCGATGACCGGCGCGCGGCGTAAGCTCGGTCACTGGTCTGACGATGCCGAGGCGCTGGAATTTGTTGGCAGTGCGGAGTTCGAGCGACTTGCCGCGCTGGGCACCTCTTGCCCCGATCACTTCCTGCGCACCAAGATCGCGCCGCTCACGCTTGATCCGGCGCGGCTGCATGACGATGCCTACCTTGCAGAAAAGATCGTCGCCTACCGCGATAGCTACGCAGCCTACTACGAACGGTGTAAGCGCCTCAATTCGCCCGCAATGCGCGATTCCAATCCGGTTGTTGTGCTGGTTCCGGGCGTCGGTCGGATCACTTTCGCCACCGACAAGACGACCGCGCGTCTAGCTGGTGAGTTCTATGGCAACGCCATCAACGTAATGCGCGGGGCCGAGGCCATTGGCGAATATATCGCGCTCGACGAGCAGGAAGCTTTCGATATCGAATACTGGCTGCTCGAAGAAGCCAAGTTGCAGCGCATGCCGGCCCCCAAGCCGATGGTCGGGCGAATTGCTCTGGTAACCGGCGGGGCAGGGGGTATTGGCGCCGCGACTGCCGCAAGGCTGCTGCGCGAAGGTGCCTGCGTTATGCTGGCGGATCGCGATGCGGCGGCTGCCGAGGAAGTGCGCGAAGGCTTTGCCAAGCTGTTCGGCAAGGACGTGGTTCGCGCGGTTGCTTGCGATGTGACCGAGGAGGCGCAAGTCGCCGCTGCCTTTGCCGCCTGCGCGCGGGAGTTCGGCGGGCTTGATGTGCTGGTTGCCAACGCCGGAATCGCCAGCTCGGCCGGTATTGAGCAGACCACGGTCGAGCTGTGGAACCTCAACTTCGATGTTCTGGCGCAGGGCTATTTCCTAACGTCCAAGCACGCTTGGCCGTTGTTGAAGGCGATGAAGGATCAAGGCGGCACTTCGGTAGTGTTCATCGGATCAAAGAATGCCGTGGCAGCGGCGAGCGGCGCTTCGGCCTATGCTTCGGCCAAGGCAGCGGCGAACCATCTCGCCCGCTGCCTCGCGCTGGAGGGTGCGCCCGAGGGCATCCGTGTCAATATCGTGAACCCCGATGCGGTGATCAAGGGCAGCAAGATCTGGGACGGCGACTGGCGTAAAGAACGCGCCGCCAACAACAAGATCGATCCCGGCGCAGAACTGGAAGAGCATTACCGCAACCGCTCCATGCTCAAGCGCGATGTTCTACCCGAAGACATCGCCGAAGCCGCCTATTGGCTGGCAAGCGATCTATCGATGAAATCGACTGGCAACATGATCAATGTCGATGCAGGTAATGCTCTGGCCTTCACCCGTTGAGCGGCAACTCGAGAGGATAGATATGACTAACCTGCCGATTTTCGCTGACCTGATTGTCGCTGCGAATGCGCGCGATATGGCGGCGTTGGAAGACGACTACGCTTCTTTGGGTCGCAGACTTGCCCGTTCGGGCATTGACATCGACGCCATCAAGATGCGGGTTGCTGCCTTCTCCGTTGCGGTACCCAGCTGGGGGGCTGGACGCGGCGGTACGCGGTTTGCCAAGTTCCCGATTGCTGGTGAGCCGACAAATATCCATGAAAAGCTAGAGGATTGCGCGGTCATCAACCAGCTTAGCCGCGTTACGCCGCGCGTGTCTCCGCACTTCCCGTGGGACAAAGTCAGCGATTACAGGGCCCTCCGCGAAGAGGCGGCCAGCCTTGGCCTCGGTTTTGATGCGGTGAATTCGAACACCTTTCAGGACCAGCCGGGGCAGGCGCAGACCTATGCCACCGGATCGTTGTCTTCGACTGTGGAGGCAACACGCCAACAGGCTGTTGAACACAACATTGAATGCATCGAAATTGGCCGTCAGCTTGGTTCCACCGATCTAACAGTCTGGGTAGGTGATGGTACCAATTTCCCCGGCCAGCAGGACTTCGCCCGTAGTCTTGATCGCTATCTTGAGGCGGCGTCGCAGGTCTATGCGGCCCTGCCAGACGATTGGCGTATGCTGCTGGAACACAAAATGTTCGAGCCGGCGTTTTACTCGACGGTGATCAGCGATTGGGGCAGCTCAATCCTCGCCGCGCAGGAACTCGGGCCTAAGGCCA
>CANGBE010000068.1 GCA_947451875.1 Sphingomonadaceae bacterium
CACCGGCGTTGCCAGCAGGAAGGGCAGAAACGCCTTCTTCTCTTTGGCATAGAGCCCCGGCGCGACAAAGGCCCACAGCTGGTTGGCGATGATCGGGAACGAGATGAAGAACCCGGCGAACATCGCCACCTTCATCTCGACGAAGAACTGGCCGTAAAGCTTGGTGTAGATCAGCGTGTTCTGCCCGGCAGCGATCAGCGGCTGGACCAGAAATCCCAGAATCTTCTGGGCAAAAAAGGCACAGATGATGAACGATACCAGCAGTGCGGCGATGCAGCGCATCAGCCGGGCGCGCAGTTCGATCAGGTGATCGAGCAGCGGGGCCTGCGAATCGTCGATGTCGTGGATCTTGAAAACCATGGCTCAGTGCTGCGCCGCTGGAGGAGACGCTGGCGCGGTTTCCGCATCTGGCGGCCCGACAAGCGCCTCCATCACTGGAGCAGGCGCGATGCCGTTGGCGGCATCGGCGGCGGCCTGTGCATCGCTGTCGGGCGTTTGCTCGGGGTGCGCAGCCATGATCGCGGCGTTCTGCTCGCGCCACTTGGCTTCCATTTCCTCAAGCTCGGCTTCACGGATCATCGCTTCGACACCCGAGCGGAAATGACCGGAAACGCGGCGCACTTTGCCGATCCAGCGGCCAGCCATGCGTAGCGCCTTCGGCATGTCCTTGGGGCCGATGACGACGATCGCGACAATCACGATCAGCATCAGTTCGTCGAAGCCGACGTCAAACATGGCTGATTACCCGCTTGGTGTCGCGGTCAGGCAGCGCCGGAGTCGGTCGGCGTCTTTGCAGGCTCGGCCGAAGTCGCAGCAGCGGGCGGCGGGGTGATCTGCGCGGGCGGCGGGGCAGCAGGCTTGTCACCCGTTTCCTCGTTCATGCCCTGCTTGAAGCTTTTGAGTCCCTTGCCGAATTCACCCATGACATCAGCCACGCGGCCCTTGCCGAACAGCACCAGAACCACAACCAGCACAATCATCCAGTGCCAGAGAGAAAAACTACCCATTAGAAACTCCTGAGTTCGATCGAAACCGCCCCTCGGCCTGAGCACCTAGGCGCTTTCGTCTTCGCTTTCCAGTGAATCCGGTCCAAAATCGGCAGACGTATCGCCAGATGCCTCGACCGACTTTTCAGCAGCAGTCATCATTTCTTCCAGCGCATCGTCCACCGGATCGAGCAGGCCTGCCGCCTTGAGCTCGTCGAGCCCTGGCAGATCCTTGCGCGATGACAGGCCGAAGTGGGCGAGGAATTCGGGCGTGGTGGCAAAGATCACTGGCCGCCCCGGCACCTCCCGCCGTCCGGCAACCCGCACCCAGCCCGCCTCCAGCAGTACATCAAGCGTGCCCTTGGCGGTCTGCACGCCGCGGATTGCCTCGATCTCGGCGCGGCTGACAGGTTCGTGATAGGCAATGATGGCCAGCGTTTCAGTCGCGGCGCGCGAGAGGCGGCGGCTCTCTTCACGTTCGCGGCGTAGCAGGTGCGCGAGGTCGGCTGCGGTCTGAAAGTGCCAGCGCCCGCCACGCTCGACCACGGCGATTCCCCGGCCTGAATAGTGCGCAACCAGTTCATGGAGTGCAGGTTTCACATCCGCCCCGCCCAGGTGCGTGGAAATCGCTTCGGCGGTCATCGGCGCTTCGGCAGCGAACAGCGTCGCTTCTACCGCGCGGACGAGATCATCGGGGCGCTCAGTCACGCTACCCACTCCATTGATGGTTGATGCCCCAATGTTGAACCACTCTCGTCAATGCGAGGAACGTAGTGACGAAGCAACCCAGGGCGCATTATGCCGCTCTGGGTTGCTTCGGGCTTTGCCCTCGCAATGACGACTGGGTTTGAAATCATGCCGCCGCCCGCCGCAAACGCAGCGGCCCGAACACCTCATCCTGCGCTAGTTCCGCCTTGCCCATGCGTGCCAGTTCGAGCGCGGCGACGAAGCTGGAGGCGAGGGCCGACTTGCGCAGGCGCGGATCGGCATGGGGAGGCAGGAATTCGCGCAGTTCCATCCAGTCCAGCGTCACGCCGAGCATCGATGACACCCGCGACAGCGCCGAATCGAGCGTCATCACCATGCGGTCGCGGACCATGTGGACTACAGGCGCAGTGCGCGCCTTGACCTGGCCATAGGCCTGCACGAGATCGAACCATTCGCTCTGCCAGCGGTTCTTGCGATCGACCTTCAGGCCCTCGGGCGCGCCGCGCAGGAACACATCGCGCCCCAGCCGGTCACGCCCCATCAGCCGCGCCGCGGCATCGCGCATCGCCGCGAGACGTTGCAGGCGCAGTTGCAGCCGCATGGCGAGTTCTTCGGCGCTCGGCTCTTCCTGCACTTCGCGCGGGAGCATCAGCGAGCTCTTGAGATAGGCCAACCACGCCGCCATGACGAGGTAATCGGCGGCCAGCTCCAGCCGCAGCGCCTCGGCGCGCTCGATATAGGTCAGGTACTGGTCCACCAGCGAGAGGATCGAAATACGGCGCAGGTCCACCTTCTGCCGCCGCGCCAGATCGAGCAGCAGATCGAGCGGGCCTTCCCAGCCATCAAGCTCAAGATAGAGCGCTTCGTTTTCGCTGGGGGCAGAGGCTGGGCCCGCCCAGTCTTCGCTGGCGACGGTTTCTTCATTGGCGATGAGGTCTTGGTTCATGCCGCAACGTCCACCAGAGCCAACAGAGCATCGCGCTTGGCGATCAAATCGGCTTGACGCTCCATGTCCGCCGCGCCGCCGGTCATGGCTAGCGCGCGTTCGAGCCGTAGTGCTGTTAGCGGCTGCATCACTGGGGCTACCTTGGCGATGCCGGTCATGTCATCGACCTTCGCCCAGCAGTTGAGCGCAATGTCGCACCCTGCGGCAAACGCCCGCGCGGCACGCTGAGGCACTGTGCCGGACAGCGCTTCCATATCGAGATCGTCGGTCAGCAATAGCCCGCCAAATCCGATTCGCTTGCGGATGATCTCACCCACGACAAAGGGCGAAAGCGTACCCGGGTTTTCAGCGTCCCATGCGGTGTAGCAAACGTGGGCAGTCATCCCCATCGGGGCGTCGGCCAGTGCTATGAACGGGGCAATATCGGTTTCGAGTTCGGCGGCGCTGGCGGTGACGGTGGGCAATTCCTTGTGGCTATCGGCACAGGCGCGGCCGTGGCCGGGGATGTGCTTGATCGTCCCGCAAATCCCAGCGCGCTCCAGCCCATCGAGCGCCGCCCGGCCCAGCGCTGCGACGCGCAGGGGTTCATCGCCAAGCGCTCGGTCACCGATGACATCGTGCGCACCCGGTTGCCGCACGTCGAGCACCGGGGCGTGGGTGCAGGTAATCCCCACCTCGGCCAGATCGAGCCCCAGCGCATGGGCATTGGCCCGCGCCGCCTCTATCGCGCTGGCTGGGGCGACATCATAGAGCGCTGCGAATGCGGCACCTGCCGGATAGGCCAGCCAGACCGGCGGCTTCATCCGCGCCACTCGTCCGCCCTCTTGGTCAATAGTGATCAGCAGGCGCGGGCGTCCGTGCAATGCGCGCAGTTCATCGGTGAGCGCGCGGACCTGTTCGCGGCTTTCGATATTGCGGCCGAACAGGATGTAGCCTGCCGGATCGGCATCCTTGAAGAAGGCGCGCTCGTCGGCCGTAAGGGCTGTTGCGGAAAGGCCGAAAATCGCGGGAATCATAAGGCTAAAGGTGGCGTCCGCGCGCCTGCAATGCAAGCACGGGATGCCTTATCTGTGTGGAAAGCTAATGCTGCCGCTTACTTCTTCACTTGGCAGCCAACACCAGCGGCCTTCAGCTTGGTGCAGAGGGCATTGGCGGCCGCCTCGTCTCCGGCGATGGCCTGTAGACGATAGACCTTGCCGATATCGGCATTGCCTTCAACCACGCGGTGATTGATGCCTTTGAGCAGGGTGTTCTGACCAACCAGCCGGCTCCAGCCAGCTTCGGCCGAAGCCTGCGAGCCGAAAGCGCCAACCTGCACGCCTACGCCGCCAGCGGGGGCATTTCCGGATTTGGCAGGGCCAGCATTGGCAGGAGCAGCGCCGCCGCCCGGCGCACCGGTATCAACCGATGGCTTGGGCGCTTCGCCGCCGCCAGTCAGTTGGCCACCGTTTCCGGCATGGTTCTCGCCCTTGCCCTGCGAAACGGCATAGCTTGTGTCGCCAGTTCCTGCGAAAGTCTTGCCGCCCGGATCCTTCGGTGCTTCTTTGTAGGGTTCGCTCGGCGCAGCGATCGTGCTGCCATCGGCGACAAGTGCAGGATCGGGCTTGCGGTGGCTTACCCACCAGATGCCGCCGACGATCGCCGCCAGCAAGGCAACCGCAGCCAAGCCAATGCCAAAGACGCGCGCGGTATCTACCCCAGCGTCGTCATAATCGTCATCCGCTGATTCTAGCCACGGCAGCCGATCATCGTCATCGAGATCAAGCTGTTCGGCATCATCGCCACCATGGACGAATTCGGCGACTTCGTCCTTCGCCGATTCAACTGCGCCGGAAGCGCGTTCGCTTGCGGTCTCTGCAACATGATCCAGCCCGTCGCCCGCCGCGCCCAGCACCGCGTCAACGTGGCTCTCAATGCCTTCCGGCTCGTCGCCAATGCCCTGCATAAACCGCGCCCCTTACATTTCCTCGACAGCCTCCACGCCAAGAATGGCGAGACCGTTTCGTATCAACTGCCCGATTTGCGCGGCAAGATAAAGCCTTGCTCCGCTAAGTGCTTGATCCTGTGCCACTATGAACCGCTTTTCCGGTTTGTCATTACCCAGATTCCAGTAGGAATGGAGCGCGGCTGCCAGATCGTAGAGGAAAAAGGCCACCCGGTGCGGTTCGCGTGCCACGGCGGCGGCCTCAACCAGACGGGGGAACTGCGCGGCGAGCTTGACCAGCGCCAGCTCTTCTTCGCCCAGCCGGTCAAGCGCGGCATCGGCAGGAACGATCCCTTCCACCGCGCCCTTGCGCAGAGTCGAGCGGATCCGGGCATGGGCATATTGCACATAGAATACCGGATTGTCCTTCGACGCCTCGACCACCTTGGCGAAGTCGAAGTCCATCTGAGCCTCGGGCTTGCGGGTCAGCATGGTGAAGCGCACCACATCCTTACCCACTTCGCGCACCACATCGGCGAGCGTGACGAAGTTGCCCGAACGCTTGGACATCTTCACCGGCTCGCCATTGCGGAGCAACTGGACCATCTGCACCAGCTTGACCTCGAAGGGGATCTGCTTGCCCGCGCCTTCAGTTAGCGCGGCAACTGCTGCCCTGATCCGCTTGACGGTTCCCGCATGGTCCGCGCCCCAGATGTCGACGAGGGCATCAGCGCTCTCGGCCTTCTGGAAGTGGTAGGCGAGATCGGCACCGAAATAGGTCCACTTGCCGTCGCTCTTCTTGATCGGGCGATCCTGATCGTCGCCGAACTTGGCCGAGCGGAACAGCGGCAGGGCAACCGGCTCCCAATCCTCGATCGTCTTGCCCTTGGGGGCTTCGAGGATGCCATCATAAACCAGATCATGGGCGCGCAGCCATGCTTCGGCCTGCTCGGGTTTTCCGGCGGCCTGCAGTTCGGCTTCGGAGGAGAACAGGTCATGCTCGATGCCGAGCAGGGCGAGATCTTCCTTGATCATCACCAGCATCGCAGCGACCGCGCGGGTGCGGAACAGGACCAGCCAATCGGCCTCCGGTGCAGCAGCATAAGTGTCGCCAAATTCTGCGGCAAGCGCCTGTGCTACGGGGACCAGATAGTCGCCGGGATAGAGGCCTTCAGGCACTTCGCCAACGTCTTCACCCAGAGCTTCGCGGTAGCGCATGTGCACCGAACGGGCGAGGACATCGACCTGTCCGCCGGCATCGTTGACGTAGTATTCGCGGATGACATTGTGCCCGGACCATTTCAGCAGGGTCGCCAGTGCATCGCCAACCACGGCACCACGGCAATGGCCCATGTGCATCGGGCCGGTGGGATTGGCCGAGACGTATTCGACGTTTACCGTCGATCCGCCACCCAGATTAGAGCGGCCATAAGATGCGGCTAGCGCGGCAATAGTGCGCAGCTCAGCGATCCAGGTGGCGTCTGACAGGCGCAGGTTGATAAAGCCCGGCCCGGCAATGCTCGCTTCGGTTACGGCCGGAAGCTTAGCCAGTTCGGCCACCAGCGCTTCGGCCAGCGCACGCGGATTGGTGCCAGCGGGCTTGGCCAGCACCATCGCGGCATTGGTGGAAAGGTCGCCGTGGCTGGCATCGCGCGGCGGTTCGACAGTGATCGCGCCGCGATTGAGCCCGCCCGGCAGCACTACCGCCGCTTCAAGCGCATCGAGAGCAGCGGCAAGATAGCCGGAAAATTCGGAATAAAGGGTCTGGGTCTGTAACATTTTCGCGCGGTTAGCCGGTTTGAGGGAGAATTGAAATCCTCCCGGCATACCGGAAGGGAATTAGCGCGTTGCGTTGTACTTCAGCTGGTCCTGCGTAAGCTGGAAGCCGATCAGCACTTCGAAGGTCGCGCGGTTTACTGCGGTGCGAACCTCTGGGCGAGCGAGCGGATCAACTGCTGCGTCCGAATCACCAGCGCGGCGCTTGCGGGTGATGGCATCGCGAACGTCGGCAGGCAGAGTAGCCTCGGCCTTGTCGATAAAGGCTGCTCCCTGGGCATGGGCCTGTGCGCGTTCTTGACCGTCAGCGAAGTTCAAGGTGACCGTGCCGATCCGCTTGGAAATTACTGCCGAACGGCCGCGAAGAACGGTTACAAAATAAGGAACCTGCACCGAGCGCGCACCGCGCGTATCGGTGCGGCGACCGAGAATGTCGAAATTCGAGACCGAATATACCTTGTCACCAACGCTCTTCATGTCGCCGTTCGAGCACTGGGTGCGCAGATTGGTCAGTGAAGCGGTAACGTCGATCGAGGCGGCGTCAGTTGCGCCAGGGGTGCGAAACAGGGTTACATCGCCGGTATCATCGGGCACACCAACGGCTGGGCAAGCGGTACGGATGGCGGTGATGCCAACGCCTTCATCGAGCACGATATCGCCCTTTGTCCGGCACCCGGCGAGGGCGATGACAAGCAGTGCAGCACCAATCAGGCGGTTGCGGGCGGTGTTCAGCTTGGGCATCAGCTCTGGTCCAGTTTCTTGAAATTCGTTTTGCTGCCCTAGCGGCGCGCGTTGCGAAGCGCTAGTGGCGAACGCATGAACGCCGGATTGCCAATCGAAAATTCCGTATCTCTTTTAGAGGGTGGGCCACTGCGGCTGCTCATCGCCGCGCCGCGCGGCTTTTGCGCTGGTGTTGATCGGGCGATAGAGATCGTCGATCTGGCGATCGAGCGTTATGGCGCGCCAGTCTATGTCCGGCACGAGATCGTCCATAACCGCTATGTCGTCGATTCGTTGAAGGCTAAGGG
>CANGBE010000069.1 GCA_947451875.1 Sphingomonadaceae bacterium
CCATTCCTCGGTGCTCGAACCTTCGGCAAAGCGCGAGGCATAGGCGAGATCATATTCGCCCGATTCCAGCGATGCCAGCATCTGTGGCAACAGGGCAGGATCATGCTGATGATCGGCGTCCATTACCGCAACAATCGGCGCGGCGGTGGAACACATGCCCTCGATCGCCGCTGAGGCCAGCCCGCGCCGCCCGATACGCTGGATCACGCGAACATGCGGATTGGTCAGCGCCAGTTGTCGAGCCTCATCCGAAGTGCCATCCGGGCTATTGTCATCGACGATGACCACTTCCCATTCCACGCCCTGCAGCGCAGCCGCAATCCTGTCGACCATCGTCGCGATGTTTTTGCGCTCGTTATAGGTGGGGAGAACCACCGCTAGCTGGAGTGAGTTGCCTTCTGCCATGGCCGCCTTCTTGCTTGCGTTTGCCCGCATGTCCATGCTGCGGGTTCAGGTGTTCACACTTAAGCGATCAAAGCCGTGCGAGGACCGCATTGCCGATTTCGCTGGTACCATGGCTGCCGCCAAGGTCTCCGCCGCGGATGCCGTCGGCCAATGCCTTGGCCACAGCCGCCTCGATCCGGGCCGCCTGAGCCTCAAGACCGAACGAGTGGCGCAGCAGCATGGCAGCGGACAGGATCGTCGCAATCGGGTTGGCCTTGCCCTGTCCGGCAATATCCGGCGCGGAGCCGTGGATGGGCTCGTAGAGGCCCTTTTTACCCTCAGCCAGCGAAGCCGAGGCCAGTAGGCCGATCGAGCCGACGCACATGCTGGCCAGATCGCTAAGGATGTCGCCAAACAGGTTGCCGGTTACCACCACGTCGAAAGCCCCGGGGTTCTTCACCAGCTGCATCGCAGCATTGTCGACATACATGTGGCTGAGTTCGACATCGGGATATTCAGCCGAAACCGCGATCACCGTGTCGCGCCAGACCTGCGAGGTTTCCAGCACATTGGCCTTGTCGACCGAGCAGAGCTTTTTGCCGCGGCCTTGCGCAGCGCGGAAGCCAACGTGAGCAATGCGGCGCACTTCGGCTTCGCTATAGCTCATCATGTCCCAGCCGCGGCGGCTGCCGTCTGACAATGTCTCGATGCCCTTATCGCCGAAATAGACGTCGCCGTTCAGTTCGCGGACGATCAGCAAATCGATGGCGAGGGCAATCTCGGCCTTGAGGGAGGACATGGACTCCAGCCCCTTGAACACCGTCGCCGGGCGCAGGTTGGCAAAGAGGCCAAGTGCCTTGCGCAGGCCAAGGATCGCCTGCTCGGGGCGGAGGTGGCGTTCCAGATTGTCGCAATCAAAATCACCCACTGCGCCAAACAGAATGGCGTCAGCAGCATGGGCGATAGCGAGCGTTGTCTCGGGCAGTGGATGGCCGTGCTTGCGATAGGCCACACCGCCAACATCGCCTTCGATCAGCTCAAGGCCGGGCAGCTCCAGCGCGTGCAGAACGCGAACGGCCTGCGCCGTCACCTCGGGACCGATGCCGTCGCCGGCGAATACTGCGATTTTCATGTGGTTCCGCTCACTCGATTTTGCCGAGCCGCTCCCTCAGAACGGCGCGCGCCCCCATAACATCAGTGCGACGTTCGGCAAGGGCGTGGTGGGCGATTCTCGGCCCCAACTGGTCGAGCAGCGCCAGCACGGCGGGAAAATCATCGGGATCGGGCCGCAGATCGGGCGTGCCGTAACCCATTTCGCGCAGCAGCAGCGTTTCATAGCCCGCCAGCGCCGCCGCCCAGCCGCGCGCCGAGGGGGCATGGCAAATGGCATCGAGAAGCGCGCCCAAGGCTTGCCACAGCGACGGATAGGCATGGCGTTCTGGCAGGGAACTTGCAGTGAGCGTGGTCGCCCAGCCAATCGCTGCCGAGGCTAGCGGCTCTCCCAGCCACGGCCCGCGACTGGTCACCAGTTCAAGCCGTGCCGATGGCAACTGGTTGTCTGAACGCGAAGAAAGCTCTGCCTCCACCAGATTGCCGGGGATCAGGACAGGCCGAAGGTTCCGCCCCCGCCCGCCCGCGACATAGCCGCCGAGCAGGCCGTGCGCCTCGGTCATCAGCCGAACGATCACGCCCGTTTCGCCATGCGCACGGGTAGCGCAGACGATGGCAGGGGTGCTGAGGTGAAGCATGGGATGGGGTGTGGCGCGGAATGCCTGTGCAGGCAATCCCGCGCGGGCTTACTTCTTTTTGGCGAGCGCCGCTTCAAGCGCAGCAACGCGGGCCTTCAGAGCCTCGCCCTCTTCGCGTGCCTTGGCGGTCATGTCTTTCACCGCGTCAAATTCCTCGCGGGAGACGAAGTCCATGCCGCCCATCGCTTCCTTGAAGCGCTCCTTGGCGGAATCGCGGGCCTCGCGGCCCATTCCGGCCACGGTTCCGGCGGCGCTGTTCATCAGCTTGACGATATCGGCGAGCAGGGGGTTTTCGCTTTGCATAGGTGCTAAATGGCGCGGGATCAGCCTCGGTTCAAGGGCCGAGTTGAATGCGGGTGACCTGGCTGGCGGTCGGCATGCCATCAGCGCCCGGATTTGCCTGAATAAACTGCCAGTTGAGCAGTGTAGCGAACAGGATCCACGCCATATAGGGCAGCAGCATGGCGCCAGCCTTTGGCCGCACTTTCCAGAACAGCACGATGGTGATGGCAACGGCCACGTCCATTGCGAAGATTAGATAGAGCGCCTTGGTCATCTGGTGCATGCCAAAGAAAACTGGCGACCAGCACATATTGAGCACAAGTTGCACCGCGAACAGCAGCAGCGCGAGCCCGCGCCCCGGAGCACCGCGCGCCGCAGCCACCAGCGCGGCAGCAAGGCCCATCAACACATAGAGAATGGTCCAGACAATGTCAAAAGTCACCGGCGGCGGGAAGGTTGCGGGCTTGGTCAGCGCCTGAAACCACTGGCTGTCAGCATTGCCGAGCGTCGCGGAAAGCAGGCCGAGAAATACGATCAGCGGCACAAACACCAGTGCCCAACGCAGGAAGGAAGCCCGTAACTGCCCGGGCGAGGCGATCATGCTCATGCGGTTAGCGACCTTATGATTCGTATACCCTTGGTTCGGAACGATTGTGGCGGCTCAATCGGCTGCTGGCAACGGGTTCGATTAACCACCTATCACACTCTGTGTGCCGCAATGAGAAACTCGACATTTCCTTCTGGCCCTTTGATCGGGCTTTCGATGATTCCCTGCACCTCCCAGCCTAGACTGAGCAACCAATCGCGCACCTCATCACAGACCCTTTGATGCAGCACCGGATCGCGCACCACCCCGCCCTTGCCGACTTCGCCGCGCCCCACCTCAAACTGCGGTTTGATCAGTGCGACCAGCTGGCACTGCGGCGCGGCAAGGCGCAGCGGAACGTCCAGAACCTTGGCAAGGCCGATGAAACTGGCATCGCAGACCACCCAGTTGCAGGGCCGGTCGATATGCTGCTCCGTCAGCACACGGGCGGAAGTTTGTTCGAGCACGCTAACCCGCTCATCCTGCCGCAGCTTCCACGCGAGTTGGTTGGTGCCGCTGTCCACCGCGAAAACATGAGCCGCGCCTTTGGTCAGCAACACATCGGTAAATCCGCCGGTGGATGAACCGATGTCCATCGCCACCGCCCCTGCCGGATCGAGTGCGAACTGTTCGATGGCGTGGGCCAGCTTGATCCCGCCGCGCGAGACCCAGGGATGATCGCGCCCGCGGACCTCCAGCGGAGCATCGGCGGCGATCTGCTGGCCGGACTTGGCGACTTTCGCCTCACCGGCAAAGACCACCCCCGCGAGGATCAGTGCCTGCGCGCGAGTGCGGCTTTCGGCCAGCCCTCGATCGACCAGAAGCTGGTCGACACGTACTTTTGCGGCCTTAATTGCGACGGGGCGGGGTTTGGCGGGGTCAGTCATATTGTCCGGGGTTGAGCTTCACCGTCTGCCATTCCATACCGGCACGATGAAGGCAAATTTCCCCGCGCTCGCTCTGGCCCTGCTGCTTGCCGGATGCGCGACTGCGCCCAAGCCCTTACCCGTCCCGCTTCCGCCTCCGGTTGCCAAGCCTGCACCGCCACTGCCGAGGCCAGCACCTCCTCCACCAGCCCCCGCCGATTGGCGCGATGCGCCGCGAACGCTGGGCGACTGGCGTTGGTCGCGTGAAGGAACGCTGTCGGTTGCGCGCTACGGCAACTCGGCAAGCGGCGTCGCTTTCAGCCTGACCTGCGATACCGTGCACCGCGGGATAACCTTACGCCGCACTGGCTCGGGTGACGGGATGGAAATGCTGACGGTTACCACGCCCGAGTTGCGGCGTTTGTTGAACGCTACTGCCGAAGCAGGCCCGCCGGCTGCACTTGAAGTGCGCCTCGCCCCGAACGACGCACTGCTCGATGCCATGGCCTTTTCCCGCGGCTGCTTCATGGTCGAAGCCCCCGGAACAGCGCCACTTTACCTGCCCAGCTGGGCCGAGGTGAGCCGGGTGATCGAAGATTGTCGCTAAGCGAAAAATCAGGCTGGGGATAGCCAGCCCGAAACACTGATTCTGACAGCAAAATAATTTCATGCAAGACTTGTTGTTCGTCCAAGAATGAATCACATTCTTTCCCAAGACCGGCGGAAATGTCCCACCCGGTCCCCGTCCCGAAAGGGATAACTTTGGCTCAACAGCGCGAAAGGAGGTGATCCGATGTCTCATGGTCCAGCAGAGAGGTCGGTCCGTTCCGTCGCGGAGCATTATCGCTGAATCTTCTCTTCAGTAAGCGATAAAGGCTCCGCTGGCGGCTCCACCAGCCGCTGACCATGTGAAGGGCAGCACACCGCAAGGTGTTGCTGCCCTTCTCATTTTCTGCCCCTTCCCTCACCGCCAGAATCCGCCTAGACAAATAAGCGGAATGCAACTCTGTTTGGTTGTTACAATTTTCTTGCTGTTCGCGTAATATTAGTTCAATAGCGCGAGGCTAGTTGAAATGTAAGGATTCGATGATGGCGACTCTCGCCCAGCCTGCCGCCCAGCCTGCTTTGTCTTTCACCTGTCTGCCGCACCCTTCGCCGGTGCCGGTTGATGTGCGGAAGGCGGCTCTGGTCGATCCCGGATTCGGCAAGCTGTTCACCGATCACATGGTCTCGATCGAATGGAACGAGGGAGAGGGATGGCACAGCGCCACTGTCGGCCCACTGGAAGCAATCCCGCTGCATCCCGCCGCCGCCGTGCTGCACTATGCGCAGGAGATCTTTGAAGGACTGAAGGCCTATCGCCTCGAAGATGGCTCCATGGCGCTGTTCCGGCCAGAGGCGAACGCCGCGCGGTTCAACGAATCGGCAAAGCGCCTGGCCATGCCCGAACTGCCGGAAGATCTCTTCGTTCAGGCCTGCCGCGAACTCGTTGCGGTGGACAAGGACTGGTTCCCCGATGTTGATGGCGGCTCGATCTACCTGCGCCCCTTCATGATCGCCACCGAGCCGTTCCTCGGCGTGCGCCCGGCCAAGCAGTATAAGTTCATGGTCATCGCCAGCCCGGCGGGCAACTACTTCAAGTCCGGCGCGCCGGCCGTGTCGCTGTGGGTCAGCCAATATACCCGCGCGGCGCCGGGTGGCACAGGCGCGGCAAAGTGCGGCGGCAACTATGCCGCCAGCCTCGTCCCCACCGCCGAAGCCTTCGCCCGCGGGCACGATCAGGTGCTTTTCCTTGATGCCGCCGAGCACAAATGGGTTGAGGAGTTGGGCGGCATGAATCTCTATTTCGTGTTCGATGACGGCACGATGATCACCCCGCCGCTCTCCGGCACGATCCTGCCCGGCATCACCCGTGACAGTCTGATGGCGCTGGCCCGCGATGAAGGGCTGACGGTTAAGGAAGAACGCTATGCGATCGACCAATGGCGCGCCAATGCCGAGTCCGGCCGATTGGTCGAAGTCTTCGCTTGCGGCACGGCGGCGGTGGTTACCCCGGTTGGCCGGGTCACCGATCCAGTTGATGGCGAATTCGTCATCGGCTCGGGTGGGCCGGGACAGCTGACTGGCAAGCTGAAAGACCGGCTAGTTTCGATCCAGCGCGGCCTCGCACCCGATCCGCATGGCTGGGTTATGCGGCTCGGGTGAACTGGTGTAACCCGTTCAATTTCCTGATATCCAATCCTAAAAAATCGGCTTAGCATCCTCCTTCAGCTGGGGGACAAGCAGTGCGGCGGATTGATCCCAGATTGCGGAAGTTTGCTCTGCCAGCAGCAGCGTTGGCTACGCTTGGGCTGCCGTTGGGATCGGATTTTGGCGATTATACCCCCTCGCCTGATCCGCACTGGTCAAAGGCTGCTATTGAACGGCTAGAATACTGGGCCAAAGCGGCTCCGGCCGATGCCCTGCAGCCCGCCGATACCAGCGAACTGAATGCCGCCCTACAGCGAGACAATGCTCGCGCTTCCGACAAGGCTGCGACCGAACTTGCTCTGAATCTGGCCCGCAAGCACCTCTTCGGCGCAGCTCCGGCAAGCCAGCGTGCTGGCTGGCATATTGCCGATACCGACACCGCAATCGACCTGCCCACGCAGCTGCGCGATGCCATCGCCTCCGAACGGATCGACGATTTCTTTGCCTCTCTACGCCCGGATAACCCCGCTTATACTGCCCTCAAGGGCGCCTTAGCGACAGAATCTGACCCCGCCCGCCGCATGACCCTCGACCGCAATATGGAACGCTGGCGCTGGCTGCCGCGCTCGCTTGGCGATGATTACCTGCTCGCCAATGCCGCAGGTTTTGACGTTACGCTGTGGCGCAGTGGAAAGCGCTACAAAAGCTGGGCCACCATATCGGGCAAGCCCAAGACGCCGACCCCAGCGATCTCGGCAGTGGTCAAGGCGGTGAACTTCAACCCTTGGTGGGAAGTGCCTGACAGCATCGCCAAGGAGAGCCACCTTTCCGCGCGCGGATCATACGTGTGGAACGGCAAACGTTGGCGGCAAAAGCCCGGCCCGGGCAATGCGCTCGGCCAGATGAAGCTGGTCATGCCCAACCCCTACAACATCTACTTGCATGACACTCCCAGCCGCGGCCTGTTCGATCTGGGCGAGCGGGCCTTCAGCCACGGCTGCATCCGTGTGGGCGACGCGCTGGGTTTTGCGCTGACCTTGCTGGAAGGCAGCGTTACCCGCGAGCAAATCGACAAGCGCCTCAAACCGCCAGAGGGCGGCGAAGTACAGTCATTCAGCGTGCCCCTACCTGAAGAGCTACCCGTCTATGTTACCTATTTCACCGCCAGCATGCGCGCCGATGGATCAGTGGCTTTTCACAAGGACATTTACGGACGCGATGCGGGGATTGCAGTGAAACTGGGCTGACGGGGGAAAGCCGCATTTTCCTACAAGGCGGCTTTGTGC
>CANGBE010000070.1 GCA_947451875.1 Sphingomonadaceae bacterium
ACCCGGCCGGGGGGCTGGGTGTTCTGATCTTGTGTGCAATTTGCGCCGGATGCTTTATCGCGGCCTTTGTATTTTCGCTGGCCACGGAATGGAAGACTAACGTGGTTCGAAATAGAATGGCTTGCGGTTATAAAAATGCGATAAATATGATTTATCGCAAGTCCATTTAGAGGATTGATTGTGTACGCAGCCGCTCTCGCAATTCAGGTTATCATTTCAATGGCGATCCTTATATATTTTATAAGGTCGCCAAGTTTTTCAATGTATCATCCAGTTGCGATTTATTCTCTATTTCATTTTATATCGTTCGTTTCCAGGCCTATTCTATCATTTTGGTTGGACTATGATAGCGGGCTTTACAAGGTTTACGGATTCCATCCGACGGATGATCAAAAGACACTTGCATTGCTGGTTTCCACCTTCGGCTATGCCGCGTTTGCATTCGCCTGCCTGAGGTCGGGCGTCTCTCAGGTTTCCTTTCTTCCTGCCGAGAAAATGGAGTTTGAAAGGGAGCATCTCAAAGGATCTTTTCTCCGGATTTGCTTTGTCCTTTTGCCAATCGCCTTTTGGTCACTGAGCGGCTCTTTCGGCAATGATTTCGAGATGACCTTGAGCATGAGTACGGGGCACGCGCTGAATACAAAGACGACTGGATATCTCTATGACGCTCAGTTTCTGGCAATTCCTT
Organism: Sphingomonadaceae bacterium; assembly: GCA_947451875.1. Lineage (GTDB taxonomy): Bacteria > Pseudomonadota > Alphaproteobacteria > Sphingomonadales > Sphingomonadaceae > Novosphingobium. The sequence goes on from CANGBE010000070.1 coordinate 689, forward strand.
TGAGCGTTATGCTCGCTTGGTTTTACAGATTCAGGCTGCTTTCACTGATCCCGGTTGTCACGTTTATTTTGATAAGGGCGGGAACAGGCGGGAGAGGGCCGTTCATTGTTTGTATTTTGGCACTCGGTATTGTCTATGCCTATACGCGCCGGATTAAGTTCCCGAATTTCAAGGTGGTAACCATCGGATTGTGCGCTCTCGCACTTTTCCGTTTCGTCGGTGATGATCGCGGTGCTGCGCTCAGGCAGTTGGTCGCCCAATCGGATTATAATGAGCGATTCATTGCTGAAGCAAATCAAAAGGCTCCATTAAGAACCTTTGAATCAATGGATTACGCCAGCGACGTCTATCTCCAATATCTGGTTTGGGTTGTTCCGGAGAAGAGCGGAACTTACGACTATTTCCTCGATAACCTTGAGCTGTTTGTTGCGCCGATCCCGCGAATCTTGTGGTCCGGCAAACCCGATGGCAGCCCGATTGCCCGGGTGCGGCTGTTCGACTATGGTTTTCCGATTGGCATGACGCGATCGCTTCCGGGGGAAGGATGGTACGCGCTAGGCTGGCTGGGTGTGTTTATCTGGTGCTATCTTGCCGGCCATATTCTGGGCCGGATTTACGAAGCTTTTGCCAGCGGCAAGCTGAGCTTCTTGAAGACATTCGCGTACCTGTGCTTCTTTCCCAGTTTGATCATTACCTTCCGGGATGGCGAAACCGTATCAACGGCCAAGCAGGCATTCTGGTATCTGTCTCCATTCCTGATCTGGTGGTTTGTCGCCCGCTTTGCGCTCAAGATACCCACTTACGACGCGTTTATGGGGGCGATGAAGCGCAGGGCAAGGCGCAGCGATTCGCCTCTGGCTGAAGCTGATCTCGTTGATCCGGACAAATTGCGGAATTTGCCTCCTGCCGTTCGGCGCAGGCGCTTGGCGCTGGCTTTGCAAAAGCGTTAGTCATTCCGCTGGCGGGCAATGGCGGGCGAACAGAGAGCAACACCACGCTTGCCAAGTCCGGTGGCGGATACTAGAGGCCGCGCAACCTGCAGGAGCGTAGCTCAGTTGGTAGAGCATCGGTCTCCAAAACCGAGGGCCGTGGGTTCGAGTCCCTCCGCTCCTGCCAGGTTTTTCGTCTGAACCCTTAAAGGTCCGCAAGCCTGATGGCCGAAACCGCCCTCCCAGTTCCCGAGGCCGGTATCGCCAGCAAGAGCCGGATTCGCGACTGGTTCATGCGTGATCGCTGGGCGTGGTTCGCGATTTTGCTCGCGCTGATGGCCGCCTTGCCGCCGATTCTCGCGCGCTACCCCCAGATGACCGACTATCCCGCGCACCTTGCACGCTGGTACGTGATGCTGGCGCACGGCGATAATCCGGTGATTGACCGCTATTACGGCTTTCGCTGGGCGTGGTCGGGCAACCTTGGCGCCGATCTGCTGATCTTCCCGCTGGCCAGCCTGTTCGGCATCGAGACCGGCGGGCGGATCATCGTGATCATGACTCCGGTGCTGACTGGGCTCGGCATCATCACGGTCGAACGCACTCTGCGTGGGCGCATCGGTGTAGGCTCATTGCTGGCGATGGCGACGATCTGGTCGCCCTCGCTGATCATGGGCTTCCTCAACTTCAACCTCTCTCTGGCGCTGACGCTGTTTGCCTTTGCCTTCTGGATCAAGTCGGCGGGCAAGAAATGGCGCGAGGCGGTGTTTGTGCCGATCGGGATGATCGTCTGGCTGTGCCACCAATCGGGCTGGGGCGTGCTGGGAGTCATGGTCTTCGGCTATGAGTGGCACCGCCAGAAGAAGCTGATCCCTGCCGCGCTGGCCACTTTCCCGCTGTGGCTGCCGATGCTGCCCACCGTGCTGGCGGGCCATCAGGCAAGCGGTTCGATGTCCTATGGTGTGAACCCGCTGTGGGTGAAATGGGTCGAATGGAAAACCGCGATGCGCGATCGCGAGGGCTATCTCGATATTGCCTCGACCATTCTGTTCTGCGCCCTGCCATTCGTCGCGATTTCCTTCCGCAAGTTTGACGGCAGCCTTGGCCGGGCGACCTTCATCATGGTGTTCCTCGCGCTGGTCGTGCCGCGCCACCTAGGCGGCGGCGACTATGCCGATTACCGGCTGATCGGCGTGGCGCTGATGCTGGGCGCGCTGTCGATAGACTGGCGTCCGAAGGCGTGGGTGATGGCGCTTGCCAGCCTGCCATTCCTTGTCCGCATCTGGGTGACCGCGCTGGCCTGGCAGGGCACTTCGGCAGAGGTTTCCGCCATGCTGCGCGCGCTCAACAATGTGCCGCGCGGGGCCAAGGTGGCCTATGCCTTTGAAGAGGTGGTCGGGCTGTGGCCAACGCCGGCCTATGGCCATATCGGCGCATGGGCGACAGTGCGCCGCGATGCCCTGGTCAACTGCCACTTCGCCATACCGGGCGTGCATATGCTGCAGGTTAAAGAGCCGGGCTGGACCTGGGTCGATCCTTCACAGCGCTTTTTGATCCGGGGCAGCAAGCGGGTTGATCTGAGCACATTTGCTCCGGCCAAGGCAGCTGATTTCCTCTGGTATTATGGCGAGCGCCCGCCGGTGAAGCTGCCTGATGGCGCGGTGGTGCTTTATAGCACCAAGCACTCGTTCATCGCCCGGCTGAGTCATCCGCCAGCGCCAGTGCCGCCGCCTGCTCCCGCCCCGCAGGTGGCTGCCAAGTGAAGGCGCAAGGGGGCGCACATCGCTTGCCCCTATGGGCCTTGGCCCTTGCCCTGATTTCTGCCCTGCCGGTGCTGGTCGCCCGCTATCCGCAGATGACTGATTATCCAGCGCACCTCGCGACGTGGCACGTATGGATCGAGGCCGGACGCAATGCAGCGATTGACCGGGCCTATGCGATAGACTGGCACTGGATTCCCAACCTCGGCTCGGAACTGATGGTGCGGCCATTGGCTGCGCTGTTCGGTCTGGAACTTGCAGGACGGATCATCGCCGCCCTAGCGCCTGCACTTTGTGCGCTATCGTTTGTTGCGACCGAATGGGCGCTGCGGCGGCGGATCGGGGTGGGGAGCCTGCTCGCGATGGCCACAGTCTGGTCGCCCGCGCTGCTGATGGGCTTTCTCAATTTTGCGCTGGGGCTGGCGCTCGCTTTCCTGCTCTTTGGTCTGTGGGTGCGCTGCGAGGGCAAGGCGTGGCGGCACTGGCTGTTTCTCGCCCTCGCGCCGCTGGTCTGGCTCTGCCACCTGACGGGCTGGGGTGTGCTCGGCGTGCTGGTCTATGGCTATGAGTGGCAGAAGCGCGGCCTGCTGCGCGCCATTCCAGCAACATGGCCGCTATGGCCGCCCGCGCTGCTGACGCTGCTATCTGGCACCGGGACAAAAGGCGCGAGCGTTTATGGCGATGGCGTGCTGATCGACAAGCTGAGCAACTGGATCATGGGCCTGCGCGATCAATCCGCCATGCTCGATGTGGCGACTGTCGCCCTGCTGATCGCCCTGCCTCTGATCGCCTGGGGGCGGGGCCGGGTGGACGGACGGATCGGCCGCGCCGCACTGATTTTTGCTGCGCTGACATTCATCATGCCGCGCTTCCTGGGCGGCGGGGATTTTGCCGATTACCGGCTGGTGCCAGTGGCGCTGGCCTGTGGGTTACTGGCGATAGACTGGCAGATGCCGCGGAATATGGCGCGTCTGTGGTTGGCATTGGCAGCGCTGCCGTTCCTGTTGCGGCTCGGGGTTACGACAATGGCGTGGCGCGAGGATTCGCAAGCCACAGCCGAAATGCTTGAGGTTCTCGATCATGTACCGCAGGGCGCGGTGGTCGCCGGGGCCTACGGCGAAGCGCCTTTCGCTTGGGCACAGCCGAGCTTCGGCCATGTCTTCGCCTATGCGACGATTCGCAGGGACGCCCTGACCAACAGCGATTTCGCGATCTCTGGCGTGCATATGCTGCGCCACAAGGACGCCGATCCGCGCTTTGTCGATCCATCGCAACGAGTGCTTCTGCTTGAAGACACCGCGCCTGATCTCTCGAACTTCACACCCGCGGCCAAGGCAGACTATTTGTGGTATGTCGGCGTCGCTCCTTTGAAGGGCCCCCCCCCCGGCGCGACCGAACTGTTCCGCAATCGCCAGACCATTCTTCTGCGACTTGCAAATCCGCAAAGCAGTCGCTAACTGCACATCACTCCCGACATATGGAGATAATCAGCCCCTCCCGGTAATTGCGCCGGGGCGGCGATGTCCCCTAGGCGGAAGAAACGTTTACAGTAGCAGCAAGGGCACCAGGCCATGGCTAAGTTCAATCCCGGTGAATTCATTCGCCAGGTCCGCGCAGAAGGCTCGAAGGTCACATGGCCTTCGCGGCAGGAAACCGTCACGACCGCGATTTTCGTCGCGATCATGATGACGATCCTTGCGGTGTTCTTCCTTGGCGTCGATTCGATCTTCGGCAAGGTCGTCCAGATGCTGCTCTCGCTCGCTAAATAAGACCTCAAGAGGACGCTATGGCCCGCTGGTACATCATTCACGCCTACTCCGGTTTTGAAGGCAAGGTTCGCGATGCGATCCTGTCCGAAGCTGACCGCAAAGGCCTCGCAGCTCTCGTCGAAGCGGTCGAAGTTCCGACTGAAACGGTGACCGAGGTTAAGCGCGGCAAAAAGGTTCAGACCGAACGCAAGACCATGCCGGGCTATGTTCTCGCCAAGCTGGCGATGAACGATGATGTGTATCACCTCATCAAGAACACCCCGAAGGTCACCGGCTTTCTGGGTAACAACAGCAAGCCGCAGCCGATTTCCGATCGCGAAGCCGCCCGCTATTTCGGCGCCCGCGATGCCGCCGCAGCCGAACCGCGCCGCGAAGTGCATGTCGATTACGAGATCGGCGATTCGGTCAAGGTCAACGCCGGTCCGTTCGCCAGCTTCAACGGCATCGTCGAAGAGCTCGATTTCGAAAAGCACCGCGTTAAGGTGGCCGTTTCGATCTTCGGCCGCGCGACGCCGGTGGAACTGGGCTTCGAAGAAGTCGAACTGGTCAAGTAAGGCTGGTTCTGGTCGCGCATTGGCGTGGTCCGGTTAACCAAATCCACAGCATGATCGCCTAGGCATTTCCCCGAGTTAACGGGGAATGTCTTGGCGCAACCTGCAATCAGCACCGCTCCTGCCTTGCGCGGCTGGACGGCCTGCGCGGCATAGCCGCCTGCGGGGTGGCCTTTGGCTATCACATGCAACTGCTGTTTGCCCCCGGCGCCTTCGACACCGGGATTGCGCCCATCGACTGGCTGCACCGTTCGGGCTGGCTGTTCGTCGATATGTTCTTCGTGCTGTCGGGCTATATTTTCGCCCACGTCTATGTCGGGCGGGATCTGCTGAAAGACGGACGCAGTCTGGCTGATTTTGCCGTGGCGCGGATTGCCCGACTCTATCCGCTGCACTTGGCGATGCTGCTGGTCACCGCGCTGCTGTTCTGGTCCAAGCCCGAAAACACTGCGCTCAACTTTACACTCAATCTCACCATGTTGCAGGTCTTCGCGACGCCGCTAGCGCATAATTTTGATGGGCCAAGCTGGTCGCTCTCGGTCGAGATGGTCTGTTACGCGCTGTTTGCGGTCGGGGCTGCGGCGGGCCAGCGCGGGTTGCGGCTGGCGATTGCGGTGGCCATCGCGCTGTCCTTTGTCTCGCTGCTCAGCCATGCCGCGCCTGACGGGCCCTATGGCCGCGACAATTTTCCGCGCGGGCTGCTGGGCTTCTTTCTGGGCCAAGCGCTGTGGCAACTGCGTGGGGCATTGGCGTGTGTGCCGGGCTGGGTCTTCGCCGCTCTGATCGTTGCGGGAGCCATGATCCCGGCGGAGGCGATCGGCGTTATCCTGCCGCTGGCGCTGGTCAGCTTTCCTTCTGCTCTGCTGCTGGGGCTGCGCTTGCCCGTTCTCGAAAGCCGTTTGCTGGTCTGGCTGGGTGACTGGTCCTACGCGATCTACCTGATCCATATGCCGCTGCTCGATCTGTTCCTGCAATGGCACGCGCCTGTGGGCGGCAGTTCGCTTCAAATCATCGCGGCATCGGCGGGCTTTGTCGGCCTTACCCTGCTGCTGTCCGAGCTTGCGTTCCACTGGGTCGAAGCCCCTGCCCGCCGCGCCGTCCGCGCCGCTTGGGTGCAGTGTTCTGCAAAGTTGGCCACCGCCTGACAGGAAAGCCCTTGGCTTTTGGCCAGTGTTAGTCTAGGCGCGCGCTCTTCGCGGTAGGAGCAATCCGTCGTGATTCCCTGCGGGAGGGTGTTTCGGCACCTGTTTGACCGCTCACTCTGCGGCGTTCCCTTAAATGCGGGTGCGCCAACAGGAAGAAAGGAGGCCATGCTGTGGCCAAGAAGATTGAAGGCTATATCAAGTTGCAGGTGCCCGCGGGCAAGGCAACGCCATCCCCGCCAATCGGCCCTGCACTGGGTCAGCGCGGCGTAAACATCATGGAATTCTGCAAGGCGTTCAACGCCGCGACGCAGGACCTTGAAGCGGCTATGCCGATCCCGACGATCATCACCGTCTATGCCGACCGTTCGTTCACTTTCGTGACCAAGACCCCGCCGGCTTCGTTCCTCATCAAGAAGGCTGCGAATCTGAAGTCGGGTTCGAAAGAGCCG
>CANGBE010000071.1 GCA_947451875.1 Sphingomonadaceae bacterium
CCGGCTTTTACTGCAGCGCAGCTTGCCGCCGAGATGCGGAACGCCTACGCGGCCTGCCTGTGACCGAACCTGAAAACATTATCGCCGAGCCCATCATCCGGATCGCCGCCAAAGGTGACGGTGTAACCGCGTCTGGCCGCTTCGCCTGGGGCGTGGCGCCGGGGGATATGCTGCTGGCTGATGGCACAGTTGAGCCGGGGCCACACCATATCGCGCCGGTCTGTCGCCACTTCGGCCAGTGCGGCGGTTGCCAGTTGCAGCAGCTTGACGAGCAAACGCTGACAGACTTTGTCGAAGCGCGGGTGACCAATGCTTCGGCCAGCCAAGAGCTTGGCACCGATTACATCGCGCCACCGCATCTCTCGCCCCCCGGCACCCGCCGCCGGGCATCGCTGAGGGCGGAAAGTTCAGCAGGGCGGGTGGTCATCGGCTACAGAGAGGCGAAATCGCACCGGTTGGTTGAGCTGAGTGAATGCCCGGTGCTGCTGCCCGAATTTGTCGCGCTGCTTGGGCCTTTGCGCAAATTGCTGATCCGGCTCGGCCAGTCAGCCTCTGCACCAAAGAGGGGCAAGAAGGCACCGCCAGGCAAGCACAACCACAGCCGGATGGCCGCCGACGTTGATCTTGCAATGACCGAGCAGGGTGTTGACCTGTTCATCAAGGGCGTGACCACCGAAGGGCTGGATGCCGTGCATCTGATGCTAGATTTCGCCACCGAGCATCACCTCGCGCGGCTGGTGCTCGATCAGGGCTATGGCGCGGAAGCGGTGTGGGAGCCTGAGCCGGTAACCGTGCGGCTGGGCGGCATCTCGGTGCCGTTCCCGCCGGGATCGTTCCTGCAGGCGACGCTGGATGGCGAGCAGGCGCTGGTCGCGGCAACCACCGAGTGGTTGGCAGGTTGCGTAAACGTGGCAGACCTGTTTTCCGGGCTTGGCACCTTTGCTTTCGCGCTGGCCGGGCAGGGTAGCCGGGTGCTCGCTGCCGAGGCGGCGCGCGATGCCCATCAGGCCTGCAAGTCTGCGGCGGGGATGGCGGGACTCCAGATTTTCCCGGCGCATCGCGATCTGTTCCGCAATCCCTTGCTGGCAGACGAGCTCAACAAGTTCGATGCCGTCGTCCTTGATCCGCCGCGCGCCGGTGCGCGCGATCAGATCGAACGGTTGGCGGATAGTACCGTGGGCCGCATCGTCTATATCAGCTGCAACCCTTCCAGCTGGGCGCGGGATGCGGCTCTGCTGGTCGATGCCGGATACCATGTGCAAGAAGTGCGACCGGTTGGCCAGTTCCGTTGGTCAACCCATGTGGAACTGGCCAGCCTGTTCGTTCGTCAGCCGTGAAACACGCCGATCAGCGCGTGCAGCACCAGCGCCATCAGGCACAGCGTTGACAGCGCGAAAATGCTAAAGCGCACCATCACCTTGTTGCTCGTCGCCTGCACCAGCGAATGGGCAATGCGCAGTGCGACATAGGCCCAGCCGAGCGTGGCGTTAAAGCCGTCACCCATGCCGATCAGAGCGAGCAGCAGAGCTACCGCATAAAACACCGTAGGTGCCTCGTGCAGGTGGTTGTAGTTGTGAGCTTTCCACTGAATATGCTCGGGCAGAACGCCGTCCAGATCCTTGCCGGTGCCGCCAGCCTTCGCGGCGAGATCAATCTTGGCCTTCTGCATTGCCGGAATGCGGGTGGCGTAGAGCCAGACCCACATCACCATGGTCCAGCCGGCCAGCACGGCGACGGGTTTTAGAATTTCCATACCAACCAGAGTCATGTTTCCCCCTCCTCAGACTGCGAACAGCGTCAGCATCGCCGCCCGGCAGGCTAACACCACCAGTATCACCGATGAAACAAAGAACAGCGCGATCCGCTGCGGCAGGCGATTGAACATGGCCTGCCAGATCGAATGCACGATGCGCAAGGCAACATAGGACCATGCCAGCAAGACATCGCTCGCCGATGCGCCCATCATGGCGATAATCACCACAGCCGGATAGAAGATCGTCGGCTGTTCGAGCAGGTGGGTGTAGTTGTGGCTCTTCCACATCACCTTGTCAGGCAGCACGCCATCAAGCGAAGCGCCGCGCGATCCGGGCTTTGACTTGGTAAGATCAATCCCCGCTTTGCCCGTCGCGGCGAAACGGGTGACTGTCATCCACAGCATGACAATCATTGTCCAAACAATCAGCACTGCTGCCGGTGCCAGCATCTTGGCTTCCATAACCATTCCCCCTTGTTTTTCGTGGAGAGAGACTGCTGCGGCGGGATTAGATTGTCAAATGCAACTTAATCGCTGCCCGCCAGCACCAGTGCGAAACTAGCCGGATCGGTATTGCCGCCCGAAAGCATGATTACCGTGCGGCCATCCAGCTTCACCTTGCCCGCCAGTGCCGCCGCCAGCGCTGCTGCGCCGCCGGGTTCAACCACCAGACGCAGTTCGCTAAAAGCAAAGCGCTGCGCTGCGCGGACTTCTGCCGGAGTGACCATCAGGCCAAAGGGCACGCGGTCTTTGAGGACAGCGAAGTTGATTGGCCGGGTGGCGGGGGTTTGCAGGGCATCGCAAGCCGTGGGCGGGGCCTCTTTACTCACCTGCACGATTTCACCCGCAGCAAGGCTGAGCCGCACATCGTCCCAGCCTTCGGGCTCAACCGGCACGATTTCGGCATGGGGCAGGGCGAGTGCGAGGCCTGCCGTCAGCCCGCCGCCACCACAGGGCGCAACCACACGGGTCGGCGCACCGAGCCCTCGTGCGGCCATCTGCCTTGCTGTTTCCAGTCCAGCAGTGCCTTGCCCTTCGATCACCCACGGATCAGCAAAGGCATGGACCAGTGTTGCGCCCCGCTCTGCGCAGAGCTTTGCCGCCACGGCATCGCGATCCTCGCCACCGGGGCGGTCATAGAGCACAACCTCGGCTCCAAGTGCGCGGGTGTTGGCAAGCTTCACGGCGGGGGCATCAACCGGCATGACAATCGCCGCCGTGATCCCCAGTCGTCGCGCTGCCCAAGCTACGCCTTGTGCGTGGTTGCCGCTGGAAACCCCCACCACACCGCGCGCCCGTTCTGCCTCCGAAAGGTCAGACAGGCGGTGCCATGCCCCCCTGATCTTGAACGCGCCGATCGGCTGCAGACACTCGGCCTTGCACCACACAGTGGCATTGCCGATGCGTGCTTCTAACAGTGGTGTTTCGGGCAGAAATTCGGCCAGCTTCGCCGCGGCACGGTGGATGCCTTCGGCGTTCGGTGTGCGTTGAGATTCGAATGTCATGCCACGGTTATAGCCACGGCACTGCGATTAATGCCAGCCGATGGTTATCAGGTGGAAATAGCCGAACATACCGCGCCGTGTCCGTCCGCGCATCCGGTTACGCGTGGCGAGGCCCAGACAGGCCTCACCCAGCAGCGGACGCGGGGTAACGTGGAACAGTTCGAGCCAGCGCTGCAGCAAGGCTCGGCTCCAGCGGGGCATCCCTTCCATATCGCCAAAATCGACAATGTGCAGCGTACCGCCAGGAGCCAGAACTTCCAGCGCCTGCTTCACTGTCGCCCGCCAATCCGGGATCATCGACAGCGAATAGGACAGGATCACCCGGTCAAATTTCGCCCGCCCGAACAGCGCTTCGGCATCAAATTTGGTCGCATCGCCGCGGGCGAGCGAGGCGCGATTGCCCAATCTGGCGCTTGCCGATTTGAGCATCTCGCTCGATATATCGAGGCCATAGAGCTCGCTCGTCGGCCAGCGCCCTGCCACCTTATGCAGGTTGCGCCCGGTGCCGCAGGCGATCTCCAGCACAGAGCCGCCCTTAGGCAGGTTCAACTCGCCGATCAGCCGGTCACGCCCGAACAGGTAATACTTTCGGGTGAAGTCATAGATATGCCGCTGGCCGCGATAGATGCCATCCATCAGCCGCGCATGTTCCGCAGTATTCCCGACGCTCATGCGCGCAAGCAGTACAGATGGACGCCGCCATAGATCGACGAACGGTCATTGCGGGTGTGCTCCAGCGATTCCTCCGCGCGGTAATCCCAGCGATCAAGGATCTCAGGCGGAACTCGGCCGGGGAGCAAGGTCGGCTCGGCAGCGGTGCGGAACAGTACGCGGGCCCCCGGACGCGCGGTGCGGGTGATTTGCGCCCACAACTCGGTAAGCTGCTCGTCATCCATCCAGTCCTGCGCATCGAGCAGGATGTAGCGGTCCAGACTCGCACTGGGCTGGGCCGAGAGCCACTCGGTCATATTGGCATGGCGCCAGTCGATCCGCTCAATCCGGGTGCGCACTGCGTGATAGTGCTGCTCCTGCAGATAGGGCGGCAGCGGGCAATCGGGCGAGCGGCCATAGCCGCGGGTGAAGGCCTGCCAGGCGAAGTAATTGTTGCCGACCGGAAAGTCACAGGCGAGCTTTTCCAGCCGCTGGCGCAGCACTGTGGCCATCTTGTCGTCGCCAGCCAGCGCGTCAAACTGCGCGGGCGGAATACCCAGCCCGAACAGTGTCGCCGGTTGATCGGTTAGCCAGCGGACGAATCGGCGCTTGAAGATCGGGGCAAATTTCGCCTCGAATATCGCCCGCTGTTCGTCGACCGTGCGGGCGCTGACCAGCTCGGACAGATCAATGCGATAAAGCTTGGCCAGCAGGTGTGCCGCGCCGATGAAGCCGCCGAGCCGCCCGCGCTTGTAAATGCCGCTCGAGAAACCGGCGATCCGGCGGCGCAGGGTCAGGTCGCGGCCTTCCCAATAGCGGCGGCTGGTCTCGTCCAGGTGCGGTGCGACATAACGGTTATAGGCCGTCACGTTTTCACGGCGATCCGCCTCGGCAAAGAAGCGACGGAACTGGGCATAGTCCGGCAGGAACTGAGCCGAGGTTACCTTCAACCGGCCCAGCGCAATATGTGCGGTGTTGAGATCAACCGCAGTGATCTTGGCTGGATCAGCGATGAGGTATGACAGCACATTGCAGCCGCCGCTGGCGATGGTCACCACGCGGCTATCTGGCTGAATTTGGAGTGCCTCCATATCGACTTCGGGGTCTTCCCAGATCTGCGCATAGACCAGCCCTTTGAAGGCCATTGCGAAGGCCTTGTCGAGCAAACGGCTGCCCAACCGAGCTTCTTTGCGAACCACCGCATTTTCGATAACCGCGCTTGCTGTCCGTGCCATTCATAGCTCCCGAGCTGATCGAGCGCGATTATCGGCGGTGCATTTCGCTGGCGTGACGATCCCGTGAACCTTGTGTGACTATCCACAACGGTTGTTCTGTCACACCAGCGGTCTATATGGGCGCGCTACGCCCTTTGAGGAGACTGGTGTGAGTAAGGTTCTGGTGATCGGTGCAGGTGGGGTCAGCTCGGTCTGCGTCCACAAGATGGCCTTCAATCCCGACATTTTCAGCGAGATTCATCTCGCCAGCCGCACGCTTGCCAAGTGCGATGCCATTGCCGAATCGGTGAAGTCGCGCTGCGGGGTGGATGTGGCGACCTATGCCATCGATGCGGAAGACGTGCCCGCGCTCTCCGCGCTGATCGAACGTATCGGCCCGAAGCTGGTGGTCAATCTGGCGCTGCCTTATCAGGATCTGACGATCATGGAGGCCTGCCTCAACACCGGCGTGCCTTACCTCGATACGGCGAATTATGAGCCGAAGGACGTCGCGAAGTTCGAATATTCGTGGCAGTGGAACCTGCATGATCGCTTCCGCGAGAAGGGCATCATGGCGCTGCTGGGATCGGGCTTCGATCCGGGCGTGACCTCGGTTTTCGCCATGTGGCTTAAGAAGCACAAGCTGAAGACCATTCGCAGCCTCGACATCCTCGACTGCAACGGCGGCGATCATGGACAGGCCTTTGCCACCAACTTCAACCCGGAAATCAACATCCGCGAAGTTACCGCCAATGCCCGGCACTGGGAAAAGATTGGGGGGGAGAACGGCCAGTTCGTCGAAACCCCGCCGCTGTCCAAGAAAGTCGCCTTCGACTTCGAGGCTGTCGGCCCCAAGAACATGTACATGATGTACCACGAGGAGCTGGAAAGCCTCGCCAAGTTCATCCCTGAACTGGAGCGTGGCCGCTTTTGGATGACCTTTGGCGATGCCTATATCAACCACCTGACCGTGCTGAAAAACGTCGGCATGATCGGCATCGAGCCTATCGAATATCAGGGCCAGCAGATTATCCCGCTGCAGTTCCTCGCCGCCGTGCTGCCAAAGCCCGAAACGCTGGGCGCAACCACCAAGGGCAAGACCAACATCGGCGACATCGCCACCGGTGAGGCGCTCGATGGATCAGGCGACAAGACCTACTACATCTACCAGATCTGCGACCACGAGGAGGCCTATGCCGAAACCGGCAATCAGGCGATCTCCTACACCACCGGCGTCCCCGCGATGATCGGCGCAGCCATGATGCTCACGGGGGCTTGGACTGGGCCAAATGGCGAGGGCGGCGTGTTCAACATGGAGCAGATGGACCCCGATCCGTTCATGGACATGCTGAACAAGCATGGCTTGCCGTGGCAGGTGAAGGAGTTGCCGGGGCCTGTTGATTTCTAATGGAAACCAAAGCCGGCGATCCGGGCGCATTTGCCCACTTTGACCTCCACCGCGTGGACAGCCCCGCCTTTGTGGTGGACGTGGCGAAGCTGCGCGCCAACCTCTCCGTACTGGCCGATATCCGCGATCGCGCTGGGATCAAGGTGCTCGCCGCGCTGAAGGCTTTTTCGATGTGGTCGGTTGCGCCGATCATTGGTGAATACCTCGATGGCGTCTGCACCTCCGGCCTGTGGGAAGCGCGGTTGGCGGGCGAGTTCTATGACGGTGAAATCGCCACCTATTCAGCCGCCTACAAACCCGAAGACCTCGACGAGATTCTGCGCATTTCGGATCACGTGATCTTCAACTCGCCCGACCAAATCGTGCGCTGCTCGGCGATCATTGCAGCGGCACGGGCGCGGGGGGATCTGTTTGATATTGGCTTGCGGATCAATCCCTTGCACCCGACGGGTGAAGTGCCACGTTATGATCCTTGCGCCCCGCATTCGCGGCTCGGCTTCCCGATAGACCGGCTGACCGAAGAGCACATCGACCTAATCGACGGCCTGCATATGCACACCCTCTGCGAGCAGGATCTGGAGCCACTGAAGGCCACCTGGGATGTCGCGTTCGACTATCTCGAGCCGTTCTTCGGTCAGTTTAAATGGCTCAATCTCGGCGGCGGCCACCACATCACTCGCGCCGATTACCAGCGCGATGAACTGGTGCAGTTTCTGATCGATATGAAGGACG
>CANGBE010000072.1 GCA_947451875.1 Sphingomonadaceae bacterium
ACACGACGACATTGCCGGCGATCAGCGCCGGGATAATGTGGCCGCAAGGAAGCTGCGCGGGCAGGTTAAAGGGCCCAAGCACTGCCATCACGCCATGAGGTTTATGGCGCACGGCCATAGTGCCCTGCAACGCGTTGTCGAGTTTGCGCTGGGCGGTGCGCTCGGCATAGGAACGGATTGAAATCTCTACCTTGCCGACAACCTTTTCCACTTCGGCGCGGGCTTCCCACATCGGCTTGCCGGTTTCGCGGGCGATCAGATCGGCGAGGGCGTCAGCTTCCTTGCGCACTTCGTTAGCAAAGCGGCGCATCAATTCCATGCGGGTGGCGAGCGGCTGAGCTGCCCAGGCAGGCCATGTCCGGCGAGCACGATCAACGATATCACTGACATCACCGCACTTCCCGCGCCACAATTCGACGCCGGTTGCCGGTTCAAACGAGATGATCTCTTTGCTCATGGAATGATTTCGGAGCCCTTCTGGTTTGGCACATAGGGCAAAACTATTGCCAAACTCTCAACCTGTTGGACCGCAGAGTGCCGTGCCTAACTTGCGGATCGCCCCTATCTTTTCGGTCAGCGCTTGCCAATCGTCCTTTGTGTCGATTGCTGACCAGATTGCCTCAACTTCGTCGATAAGCATCGAAGGTGGTGCGGTTTCTGCCCAGATCGGGTGATCGAGCGCGCCCTCGACCGGACTAAGGCGGCTGAGCATGTCACCAAACTCGCCAGCGGTATCGGCGTGGCGTCCTCCGCGGTGGGTGAAGAAGAATGCGTCCGGTCCCATGCCGGTTTCGCGCATCTGTTTTTCGGCTGCACCGACCAGCAATTTGGCCTGATCGACGCCAACTGGTTTAATTCCCAGCCGTTCGGAAAAGCGGCGTGCCATGGCCGCTTCATAGAGCGGGGCAAAGCGATCAAGCGCAGCCACCAGCGGCGCGCTTTCAGCCAAAAGCCTTAATGAAACAGCAAGTTGTCCGCAGTTCCAGAACAGCGCTTCGGGCTGGCGGCCAAAGGCGTAGAGGCCTGAATGATCGAAATAGGCGGCGGTGAAGCTCGCATCCCAGCGCGGCAGCCATCGCCACGGGCCATAGTCGAAGCTCTCGCCCGAGATGTTCATGTTGTCGGTGTTGAGCACTCCATGGACAAAGCCTGCGACCATCCAGCTGGCAGCGAGTTCTGCCAGTCGTTCGACCACCTGATGCAGCAGAATTGCCGCCGGTTCATCGCGGCCAGGAGCATCAACCGGTGGAGTCGGCCCGGGGAATTGCGTGAGACAATAGTTTACCAGCGCTTCCATGTGCTCGCAGTCCTCAAGGGCCGCCAAGCGCTGGAAAGTTCCGATCCTGATGTGCCCATGGCTCAGCCGCACGAGCACAGCGGAGCGGGTGGGCGAAGGCTCGTCACCCCGCCACAGTTCTTCGCCAGTCTCGATCACCGAGAACGTCTTCGAGGTATTGACCCCAAGCGCCTGAAGCATTTCGGTGGCAAGTATCTCGCGCACTGCACCCTTCAATGTCAGCCGCCCGTCGCCGTCCCGGCTCCACGGGGTTCGGCCCGACCCCTTGGTGCCCAGATCGAGCAGGCGGCCCCCTCGACCTTCAGTGGCACCATCGCGCATCTGCGCGAACAGGAACCCCCGGCCATCGCCGATGTCCGGGTTGTAATGGCGGAACTGGTGGCCGTGATAGCGCAGGGCCAGCGGCACAGGCAGGTTATCGGGCAGGGCAGCAAAGCGGGCGAAGTGCTGCACCCATTGCGCGTCGCTCAGGTGATCCAGCCCGACCGACGCCGCCGCGCGATCATTGCGGAAGCGCAAAGTGGTTGATGGAAAATCCGCCGGGGCAACCTCATCCGCCAGCCAAGGGGCCAGAGGCAGGATCGCCGGATCCGCGAAATAACGGGAAACTTGCGGTTCGTCACGCATCGGGCGATAGTGGGGGCAGTGCCCGTCGGGCGCAAGTCGCGGTTGTAAGATCAGGGGTTTTTGTGAGCAATTTCGAGGATCGCTATTGGTCGAGCCAAGACGGGCTGAAGCTGCATTACCGCGACTATGCCGGATCTGCTGCTAAGCCGCCGGTGATCTGCCTGCATGGTCTGACCCGCAATGCCCGCGATTTTTCAGGCCTTGCCGATCACCTGGCAGGCCAGTGGCGGGTGATCGTTCCCGAGATGCGCGGCCGCGGCGATTCGGCCTATGCCAAGGATCCGGCGACCTACAATCCGGTGCAATATGTTCGTGATCTCACGCTTTTGCTCGATGAGCTTGAAATTCAGCGCTTCGTTTCGATCGGCACCTCGATGGGCGGGTTGATGAACCTGCTGATGGGGATGATGATGCCTGATCGTATAGTCGCCGTGGTGATGAACGACATTGGTCCTGAATTAGAGCGTGAAGGGCTGGATTCGATCCTCGATTATGTCGGTCAGGGCCGCAATTTCCCCACTTGGATGCACGCCGCCCGTGCGCTGGAAGAAACGCACGGACCAGCCTTTCCAGATTGGACGCTGGATGATTGGCTGAGTTCTGCCCGCCGCGTGATGACGCTGTCCAGCAAGGGACGGATCGTTTTCGATTATGACATGAAGATTGCAGAGCCATTCTCTGAAATCGACTGGGATAACCAGCCAGATATGTGGCCTGCGTTCGACGTGCTCGCCAAAAAGCCGATGACCGTGGTGCGAGCCGAAATATCAAACCTGTTTTCGGCTGCCACCTATGAAAAGATGCTCGCCCGCTCACCCCAGGCAGAAGGTGTTATTATTCCCCGCGTTGGCCACGCGCCGATGCTCGACGAGCCTGAAGCTGTGGCGGCAATAGATCGCTTGCTGGCCAAAGTTACCTGAGTCCGGACTTTGCGCCTACTGCACCTCCATTCGAGCTTTCACGCTGGCGGCAAGGAACTGCGTGCGGCGCGGCTGATTAATCTGTTCGGGCCGAAGGTTGAACACACTATCGTGTCTGCCGTTCCGGGTGCGCTGGATGCGGCTTCGGCGATCTCGGCGAGGGCATCTGTCAGCTACCCCGATGATTTTCCGTCGTTAACCGGCAAGCCCTTTCCCCGCCGCCTGCAGAAGATCGCCCAGGCTATGCTCGGGTTTGATCTGGTGCTGACTTACAACTGGGGTTCGATGGACGCGGTGATGGCGCATACGCTGTTTTCCGATCACCTTAAAATGCCGCCGCTGGTGCACCATGAGGACGGCTTTAACGAGGATGAGGTGGCGCGGCTTAAACCCATGCGCAACTGGTATCGGCGGATTGGCCTTGCCAAGGCTTCGGCTCTGGTTGTGCCGAGCGAGCGGCTGGAGGCCATCGCGCTTGATGTCTGGCAGCAGCCGCGCTGGCGGGTGCGGCGGATCGCCAATGGTATCGACACCGCCGCCTATCGCAAAAAGGCTAAGGCAGACGCCATTCCCCGCGTGATCAAGCATCCGGGCGAGAAATGGCTTGGCACGCTGGCAGGCCTGCGCGCGGTTAAGAATCTGCCGCGGCTGGTGCGCGCCTTTGCCCATTTGCCCGACGAATGGCAGTTGGTGATTCTGGGCGAGGGGCCAGAGCGCGAAGCCATTCGCGCCGAGGCGATCCGACTTGAAGTTGGTCACCGGGTTCACTTGCCCGGCTTCGCCAGCGATCCCGCCAAGGCTATCGGACTGTTTGATCTTTTTGCCCTGTCATCTGACAGTGAGCAGTTTCCGCTTTCGGTGGTGGAGGCGATGGCGGCGGGGCTTGCTGTGGTGTCACCGGGTGTCGGCGATGTTGCTGCAATGGTCGCTCCGGCCAACCGCGAATTCGTCGTTCCGGTTGGCGATGAGGCCGCTCTCGCCAATGCTCTGGGCACGCTGGCCCAGCGCTCGGACCTGCGTGAGGCCATCGGCGAAGCCAACCGCCGCCGCGCCACTGCCGACTATGACGAGGCGACGATGCTCGAATCTTACCGGCAAACCTATGCAGCAGCGCTGGGGCGCGGCAGTTTTCCCTGACAATCCCCGTCATTTGCACCCATTAAGGGCAGCTTCACGATCATTGCCGTTGAAATGGCAGACCCATCCGCTAAGAACGCCGCAATTCCTTTGTAATCCTGAAAGCCTTGAAACTTGGCCCTCCGTCCGACCGACCCCAAAAGTACACCCTCATCCGCTGTCTCACGCGAGATGGCGCAGCAGGAGGGATTCCTGCGTGAAGTGGATGAAGCGCTTCGTCAGGATGAGGCGCTTGGTCTGGCCAAGCGCTATGCCAAGCCGGTTGGTCTGGGCATATTGGCCGGGCTGGCCCTGTTCGGTGCCTATCTGGGCTGGCAGCACTGGCAGCAGGGCAAGCGCGAGGCACGGGCCGAGGCTTTCGTCACCGCGCTCGATCAGTTACAAGCTGGAAATCTGGCAAAAGCAAATGAGCTTCTCGCGCCGCTGGCCAAGGATGGTGGCGATGGCAGTCAGGCAGCGGCGATGATGCTGCGCGCCGGTATCGCCAGTGAGCAGGGCAAGACTGCCGAAGCCGCAGGCCTGTTTGGCGAAGTTGCGGCGATGAACTCTGCGCCGCAGCCATTGCGCGATCTGGCGACGATCCGTCAGGTGGTTCTGCGCTTTGATGCGATGAAGCCTGATGAAGCAGTTGCTGCGCTGAAGCCGCTGGCTGTGCCCGGTAAGCCATGGTTCGGCAGCGCCGGTGAACTGCTCGGCCTTGCCTATATGAAGCAGGGCAAGAATGATCTTGCCGGGCCGCTTTTCGCCGCAATTTCGCGCGACAAGACGGTTCCGGATTCGTTGCGCCAGCGCACTCGCCAGATGGCCGGTCTGCTGGGCGTTGATGCTATCGATGATGTGAAGCAGGTTGTGCAGGATGGCTCAACCGGCAACGGCTCCGGCCAATGATGAAAAGGTTTCCTATGTCCGCTGCCATCTCCTCTTCCGGTTCATTTCGCCGGCCCGCCATGCTTGTCGTCGTGGCCCTCGCGGTCGCACTTTCCGGGTGCAGCGTATTTGGCAAGAAGAAGGCCGTAACCCCTACGCTCGGTAACCGCATTCCGATCCTTTCGCGCATCGAATCGGGTGCCCGGGTCGATCTGTCGCTGGCCAACGTCTCGGTGATCCTGCCCCCGGCCGCAGCCAATACGGAATGGCCGCAGGCGGGCAATACGCCAAGCAAGTCCTATGGACACCTCGCGCTCTCGTCCGCGCCTGCCCGTGTCTGGAGCCAGAGCATCGCCGGCAACAGCCCGCGCCAGCGGCTTGCTGCATCGCCGGTAATTGGTGGTGGCATGTTGTTTGCTATGGATACCGATGGCATGGTCCACGCCTATGATGCCGCCAACGGCTCGCTGCGCTGGACGACTTCGTTCCGGATCAAGGGCGATGGTGCCAGCTCGGTGTTTGGCGGTGGCGTGAGCTTTGATAGCGACAAGGTCTATGTCACCACCGGCGTCGGGGAAGTGGCTGCGCTGAATGCCAAGGATGGCAGTCAGATATGGAAGGTGAAGCCCGCCGGCCCGCTGCGCGGATCGCCGACCATCGCATTCGATGCCGTCTATGTGATGACGCAGGACAACCAGCTGATCGCCCTCAACGCACCCGATGGCGCGCTGCTATGGAATGAAAGCGGATCGAACGGCCTCTCGGGTATCTTCGGCGTTGCCGCACCCACGGTGGGCAAGGGATCGGTGATCGCCGGCTATTCAACTGGCGAGCTGGTTACCTATCGCTATGAAAATGGCCGCACGCTGTGGTCTGACGCGCTTTCGCGCACTTCGCTGGCAACTTCGGTTGGCGCGCTGACAGATATCGATGCCGATCCGATCATCGACGATGGCAAGGTCTATGCTCTGGGCCAGGGCGGCCGCATGGCAGCATATGAACTGGTTACCGGCCAGCGTATCTGGGAACTTAACCTTGCCGGTATCTCCACCCCCGCCATCGCTGGCCAGTGGATATTCACCCTGACAGACGAAGCCAAGCTGCTGTGCATCTCGCGCAGCAACGGCAAGGTGCGCTGGTCAACCCAGCTGGCGCGCTTCAAGAACCTGAAGAAGAAGAAAGGCCCGATCTTCTGGACCGGCCCGGTTCTGGCGGGTGATCGCTTGTGGATTGCCAACACCGAAGGGCAGATGATGTCGGCTTCGGTCGCGGATGGTTCAATCAGCGTTTACGGCAAGATCGCCAAGTCGATCAGTCTTGCCCCGGTTGTGGCGAACAACACGCTGTATATTCTGGATGATGGCGGCAAGATAACGGCGTTCCGGTAAGCCTTCCTCCGCAGGGAGGAGGTCTCGTTACCGCAGCCTTAACCCTTTCGCGCTAATCCCGCGCTGGTGAGCGATGCGGTAACTCCGGCCCCTGTGCGGCCCCAAAGTGATGTCTCGGCGGGTGTGGGCCTGTCTGGGCTGGCGGGGCTCGCCTTCTGGATTTTTCTCTGCCATTTCTGGCCGCAGATTTCCGATTACTTTGCACTGCCCGGTCCGCATTGGCGGCTGAGCGGGCCGCATGCAGCGCTGATGGGGCTGGTCTTTGCCGCCGCGCCGATGGTGCTGTGGTCAGTGCTGATCGACAAGGTTCACCGCCGCGCTTCGACCGGGATTGACTGGTCGACTAAACGGCCTGTTAGCTCCATCATCGACGTAACCATTACCAAGCTGGCCGGTTTGTGGGCGACATGGGCGCTGATCGCCTGCATTTATGGACTCGCCCGCTGGTATTGGGACGGCCCCTATCTGGTGGCGATGAACGTGCTGGGCTGGGCATCGGTGCCGCTGTTCATCCTCTCGGTGCCCTATGTCCTGTGGCTCGACCGAAGGCTAGTGAACCCACGCGATCCATGCTGGCACTTTGGCGCATGGCTGGTTGGACGCGAGGAATATGATGCCAAGCAGATCCCGATTCACTTGCGCGCTTGGGCCGTGAAGGGCTTTTTCACTGCCTTCATGATCTCGATTGTTCCGGGCGGTTTTGCCAATCTGATCGACCGCGATTGGGGCGGTATCTGGTCTGATCCGGTGGCTGTCGCCAATCTTCTGATCCTCGTGATGTTCGTCATGGACGAGCAGATCGGCACGGTGGGCTATATCCTGACGATGAAGCCGCTGGATGCCCATATCCGCTCGGCCAATCCGTTCCTTGCGGGCTGGTTGGCGGCATTGCTGTGCTATCCGCCGTTCCAAATCATGAACCCTGGTGGCCCGCTGTTTTATGAGGCGAACACCAGCGA
>CANGBE010000073.1 GCA_947451875.1 Sphingomonadaceae bacterium
ATCCAACATGGCAAGTAGACGTGTCCACCGGCTGGGCATAGCGCGCAGCCGGTCGATAACGCTGGCAATAGCTTTCAGCGCAAAGATGCGATCCGCCCTTCAGAACCTTTCGGGGAATGTGGGCAGGATCCTTCTTGACGATGCTGCCTCCCCGCGTGCCTCCGCGGGGGTTCGCCGGAATGCAGCACGAGCCTGCCGGTTTCTTCTCGATTTTAGGGAGTGAAAACCAATCATCGGTCCATTCCCAGACATTGCCAATCAGGTCGAACAGGCCATAGCCATTGGCCGGATAGGTGCGGACAGGCGATGTCCGCAGCCAGCCATCGGCAAGGCTGTTGGCATTCGGGAAACCGCCCTGCCAGTAATTGGCCAGGATTGCCCCTTCAGGCGCCAGCTCATCCCCCCAGGCAAATTCCGAGCCATCGCGCCCGCCACGCGCCGCGAATTCAAATTCAGCCTCAGTTGGCAGTCTTTTGCCGCACCACTTGGCAAAGGCCTCTGCATCGCAGTGAGCGATATGCACCACCGGGTGATCTTCAAGTCCGGCAATCGAACTGCCCGGCCCCAAAGGCGCGCGCCAGTTGGCCCCCAGCCTGAAATGCCACCAGCTGACTGATGTGAGCGGCACAGGCTGCGACGTGGGTTCGAAAACTAGCGACCCCGGATGCGCCAGATCAGGCAGCATCCCGGGATACCTATTTGGATCCGGCGCAATCTCGGCGAAAGTCACATAGCCCATTTCACCAACAAATCTGGCAAATTCGGCATTAGTTACAGGGACTTCGTCAATCAAAAATGGATCGACCGCCACGCGCCGCACTGGGGCTTCTTCCGGATAAAAGGCCTCTGATCCCATGGCGAATGTGCCGCCTGGTAGATAGATCATTCCATCAGTCAAAGTCGACTGAGACATGGGGCACGTCACCCTCAATCTGGCCATGCGGCGTTTGATAGTCGGTCACGGGTACGCCAAGATCGCGGCCAACGTCCAGCGTTTCGCCACCGCCAGCCGGCATCAGCGTGGCACCAGGCATTTGCCCGCGCGCCAGTTCCAACTCGCCCGAGGACAGCACGACTTCAGCGCCTTTACCAAAGCCAAGCGATGTCAGGCGCAGCTTCAGATTGCTGCTGCCCTTTGGCAACGCCTTTTCGGCCCTGACCTGCGTGATTTCTGTCGGATCTGTCGAAACGGCAAAGGTAAAGGCTGGATGGCCCTTGTCGAGGTAGAGGCTCCAGCCGCCAAACCGGCTGCCAAGCGCGATGACCGCGCCCGAGCTGTCTGGCTTGTCCAGCACCAAATCGGCATTCACTGTAAACGAACGCCCGAACAGGATCGGTTCGGACAGCGCGGGCAAACTGACATCCTTGCCCCAGAAATCAAAATGCTTGCGGCCCGAACCGCGAATGGTCGCCAGATCGACTCTGCCGGGGCCAAAGCGGTGATCGAGAGGAAAGACATTGCTGGCTTTTGCCACTTGCTGCCAAAGCGTTTGCATCTCAGCCAGCTTGGCAGGGTTCTTCGCGGCAAGGTCAGTCGACTGCGAAAAGTCATTGGCAAGATCATAGAGCGCCCAGTCCATCGCCGGGCGATTACCGCGAGGACCGTTGTCCTGCCATGAAGGCCGGCCATCATCGCCACTGAGGAACCAGCCATCGTGATAGAGACCAACCTTACCGCCAATTTCGAAATACTGTGTGCGCGGACGGGCGCCATCGCAAGCGGTAAGGCTGGGGAGCAGGCTTTCGCCATCTATCGGCTTTTGCACCGCGCCGAGCACAGTCTTAGGTGCGGGCAGATGAGCTGCATCCAGGACGGTCGGGGTAATGTCTATCAGATGGCTGAACTGGCCGCAGATGCTACCGGGGCGGGCGATATGCCCCTTCCACGAGAGGATCATGCCATTGCGCACTCCGCCTAGCATCGAAGCATATTGCTTTACCCAGCGCAGCGGCGTGTTCATCGCCCAGGCCCAGCCAACCGGATAGCTTTCATAAGTCATCGGGCCACCAAGCCTGCTGGTATTTGCCTGCATCCAAGCTTCGCTTTCCAGCGGTTTGCGCATACCGCGAAGCTCGTTGATTGTTCCGGGCGGACCAGCTTCACCGCTTGCTCCGTTGTCGCCCTGAATCACGGCAACGAGCGTGTTGTCGAGCTGGCCCATGCGCTTGAGCTCGTTCAGCACTTTACCCAGCTGTTCGTCCTGAAAAACGAGCTGCGCGGCGGCGACTTCCATTGTGCCGATGGCGAAAGCTTTCTGGCCCGGCGCAAGCGAATCCCACGCCGGAATTTCCACAGGGCGGGACGTCAGGCGGGTGCCCTTGGGGATGACGCCTTGCGCAAGCTGGCGCTTCCAAGATTCCTCGCGAAGCTTGTCCCAGCCTTGGTCAAACCGGCCTTTGAACCGAGCGATATATTCTAGCGGAGCCTGATGCGGCGCGTGGGTTGATCCGGGGGCAAGGTAGATCAGGAATGGCTTGTCCGGCGCACTGGCCTTCTGGTTGTGGACCCAGCGAATAGCGTCCTCGGCCAACCTCTGATCGAGCAACTTGCCCGCGCCCTCATCGGGATCAACGCGCGCAATACCGCGATAGACATTGGGCGCATACTGGTCACTATCGCCATTGGGGAAACCGAAGAAGTATTCGAAGCCAAGGTTTGTCGGCCATGCATCAAACGGGCCAGCCTCGCTGCGTTCATTGCCCGGCACGTTGTGATGCTTGCCAAACATCGCCGTATTATAACCGTTTAGACGCAGCATCTGAGCGATGGTTGCAGTTTCAGGCAGTATCTTTCCGCCGTAGCCGGGATAGGGTGCAGGAAGATCGGATAGGTAACCCACCCCGGCGTTGTGATGGTTGCGCCCGGTCAGCAAGGCGGCGCGACTTGGCGAGCAGATGCCGGTGGTGTGAAAGCGGTTGTAACGCTGCCCCTGCGCCGCCAGTTGTTCCATATTGGGCGTTGGCACCGGTCCGCCGAATGCACTCGACATGGCAAAGCCGACGTCATCGGACATGAAGAGCAACACATTCGGTGCTCCTTCTGGTGCACGAACAGGTGGCTGCTGAACGGCTTTGGCATCCATCGCGTTTTCAGCCAGCACGCCAGCAAATGGTGCGGGAGCAATCGGCAGGATTGAGCGGTCCTGCGCGAAAAGTTGGGCCGAAGGAAGCAGTGCCAGTGCAGCGCAGGCAAGTTTGAAACGGGTTTTCATAACAGGGATTCCTCGGCGGTCGGAAGCGCGCTGTACGCCGTGGCGGCCATAGCGATGGCGTGATCGAAGAGCTGTCGAGCCTCGTCAGCGGAAAGTTCTGGCTCCTGATCGATCACCTGCAAGGCTGACCCAAGCATGGCGAATATCAGGCGCATCCGGAAATTTGCAGTTTGGCGCACCTCTGGAGGCAACAACGCGGCCATGCGGCTGGTCAGCCCCTCAGTCTGCGGGAAATCACTTCGCACCAGCGCTCGGGCAGCAAGCATGCCAGACCGCTCAAGCCCCAGCAGGAACCGGGCGTAGCTGTGCTGGCCAGCGGAATCGGTCTGCTCGAACAGTGGTAGGGCAAAGGCGCGGAGGAGTGCGGAAAGGTTGTCACTCCGTCCCGCGGCATCGAGCTTGCGGACCAGCTCGCTCCGGCGGCGATCGATGGCGGGAAGGCGGTGACGGAATACGGCCTCGATCAGCCCCTCTTTGCTCCCGAAATGATATGCCACCACGTTGGTGTTGAGCGCACCAATGGCTGCGCCGATCTGGCGGGTGGAGACAGCCTCTACCCCGGTTTCGGCAAACAGGCGTTCCGCCGCCTCAATCAGTGCAGAACGGGTGGCCGCCCGCCTGGGGTCATCACGCCTGCGCTCTGTCTGGATTACTGCAATAGTCACGAAAGCATTTTAATGCATATGAGTTAAATATGTCAACAACCAGCCAGATGCGAGAATAGTCCGCGCCATTGCGCCTAATTCGTTTCAACTGTAACGAAAGGTGCAAAGGAGATTCCCCATGCTTGTCGGCACCGTTCGCGAGATCAAGAACCATGAATACCGGGTTGGCCTGACCCCGGAATCCGTACGTGAACTGGTGGCGCACGGGCATGAGGTCTGGGTGGAGAGCGGCGCCGGACTGGGTATCGGCGCGAGTGATGCGGACTATTCAGAGTCTGGCGGCACGATCAAGGCGGATGCCAAGGCCGTGTTCGATGCCTGCGAGATGGTGGTCAAAGTGAAGGAACCACAGGCCGGCGAGCGGGCGATGCCGCGAGAGGGGCAGGTGCTTTACACCTATCTCCACCTCGCCCCCGATCCTGAGCAGACCGCCGATCTGGTGAAGTCTGGTGTCACGGCCATCGCTTACGAAACCGTCACTGGGCCGGGCAATTCGTTGCCGCTGCTGAAACCGATGAGCCAGGTCGCCGGTCGCATGTCGATCCAGGCGGGAGCCACTGCGCTGCAAAAGGCAACCGGCGGACGCGGGGTGTTGCTCGGCGGGGTTCCGGGGGTGCTGCCGGGCAAAGTGCTGATCATCGGCGGCGGCGTGGTGGGCTTCAATGCGGCGCAGATGGCGGTGGGCATGGGGGCCGATGTGACCATCCTCGATCGCGATCCCGAAGTGCTCGAGCGGCTCGACAACCACTTCGAAGGCCGCGCCAAGACGCGCTTTTCGAACCGCGCGACGGTCGCCCAGATGATAACCGAGGCCGAGCTGGTGATCGGCGCAGTGCTGGTTCCCGGGGCGGCTGCTCCCCGGCTGGTGACGCGCGAAATGCTGGGCACGATGAAGCCGGGTTCGGTGCTGGTCGATGTTGCCATTGATCAAGGCAGCTGCTTTGAAACCAGCCATGCCACCACCCATGACAACCCGACCTACATTGTCGACGGCATCGTCCACTATTGCGTCGCCAACATGCCCGGCGCGGTGGCGCGGACCAGCACCTATGCGCTGAACAACGTCACCCTGCCGCACGCACTACGGATCGCCGACCTTGGCTGGAAGGAAGCCCTGCGCACCAATCCGAATCTCGCGGCGGGACTGAATGTCAGCGGTGGCAAGGTGACCTATGAGGCCGTGGCGCGCGAACTGGGCTACGCCTATGTGCCGGTGGCTGAGGTGCTTGGCTAACCTTCGGGGAAAGGGCCGAACGGCGCGGCTACCTCTTCGGGAACCCTGTTCAACCGCCCGCTCGCCTTGTCGATCATCGCCCAGGTTGAGCGCGCCGAAACGATCACCTTGCCGCAGCATTGCTGAATTCGACACAACGATCGAACCGCGCGCCAGTGGGGCCATTGGGGATGAAGGTTTCGGCCGTCACACTCTCGCCTTCGGCAATATTGCCGCGATAGTCGATCTCGTGGCGGGTCACGACCCAGATGTACTTGGCCTGATGCTCTGGCAAAGCATCCGCTTCCCAGTGCGCCGAAGACATCGCCTCCATCCACTGCACCCAGACGGCATTGTTGACATGGCCGAGCACGTCGATGTGCTCGGGCAGCGCGATGAAGGTGAGCTTGTGGCGGTTACTCATTGGTCAGGCCCAACTGCCACAGCACAAAAGCAAACTCCTCAGCCGTTTCCTTCAGGCTTTCAAACCGCCCCGACTTGCCGCCGTGCCCTGCGCCCATGTTGGTCTTGAGGATCAGCTCGTTGTGATCGGTCTTCAGCTCGCGCAATTTGGCGACCCATTTGGCAGGCTCCCAATAGGTCACGCGCGGATCGTTGAGGCCTGCCGTCACCATAATCGGTGGGTAATCCTGTGCGGAGACCTGATCATAGGGCGAGTAGCTCCGGATCAGTTCAAACGCCGCCTTGTCCTCGATCGGATTGCCCCATTCAGGCCATTCGCCGGGGGTGAGCGGCAGGCTTTCGTCGAGCATCGTCGCCAGCACATCGACGAAGGGCACATGGGCCACCACCGCGCCCCACAGATCGGGGTCCGAATTTACCACCGCGCCCATCAGTTCGCCGCCCGCCGATCCGCCGGAAATGCTGATCCTGCCGGGAGCCGTGTAGCCGCGTTCGACCAGCCCCTTCGCCACGTCGACGAAATCGTTGAAGGTGTTGGTGCGCCGCTCCAGCTTGCCCGCCTTGTACCACGCCCGGCCAAGGTCATCGCCGCCGCGGATGTGGGCGATGGCATAGGCAAAGCCGCGATCGACAAGGCTCAGCCGCGTGGTCGAGAAGCCGGGGTCGATGCTGATGCCGTAAGCGCCGTAACCATAGAGGTGTAACGGTCCACCAGCCGCCCGGTCCCTGCGCATGACCACACTCACCGGGATCAGCGTGCCATCGCGCGCCGGAATTTCCAGCCGCTCGGTGGCATAGAGCGCAGCATCGTAGCCGGAGGGAATCTCCTGAACCTTCAGCACCTGCATAGTGCGCTCCGCGACGCTGTAATCATAGACCGTCGAGGGGCTGACCATCGATTCATAGGACAGGCGCAGCACCGACATGTCCCACTCGAGATTGTCGCCCAGCCCTGCGCTGTAACTCGCCTCTGGAAAGACAATCGGCTCGATGCGCGCCGAATCATCGTAATAGCGCACCTCGATCTGATCGAGCCCGGCGCGGCGGCCTTCGATCACATAGAAGTCTTTGAACAGGTCAACGCCGGTCAGATAGAAGTCGTCCGAGCCTTCAATCAGCGTGCTCCATTCGCCCGGATTGGCGAGCGAGGCGGTGGCGAGGCGGAAATTTTCGTGGGTGTCATCGGTGTGGATGAACAGCGTCTCGCCATGCAGATCGACATCATATTCCACGCCCTTCTTGCGCGGCCTGACAAGGATCGGCGCGGCAAGAGGATCGGCAGCAGGCACCAGCCGGACTTCGCTCGTCTCATGGTCACTGGCCGAGATTACGAGCCATTCCTCGTTTGCGGACAACCCCGAACCAACGCGAAAGCCTTCGTCGTCCTCGTGGTAAAGCTCGACATCCTGATCGATCGGCTGGCCCAGCCAGTGCAGCCGGGCATTGTCGGTGCGCCACTGCTCGTTGG
>CANGBE010000074.1 GCA_947451875.1 Sphingomonadaceae bacterium
AGCAAAATCAATTAGTTGTTCTTCTGAAAGTATGCTCTGAGCTGGAGCAAGAGGCGGAAGGACGGCCTTGGCTAATCCAAGATCAACCTCAGCCTGTTCAAACAAACGCTCAATGGCTGCTCTTTCAATCCATCCAAGCCGGTACGCCTCTTTTGCGGAAACGCGCCCAAGGGATTTAACTATCTCAGTCGGTAAGATCGACCGCAGGCGATCTGGCACTCTGACCCGCATTCCCCAACTGCCGCCGCGCTGTCGCAACCCCGGAGGCTTAGCCATGCTGGAGCCGCCGCGTGTAGCACCATTGTGTATCAACTGGCGGGAGGAATGTCGCGGCATTCCGCCGATATAGGGAGTTCTGCGCTTTCTTCAAGCGCTGGCGGAGACGGAGAGATTCGAACTCTCGGTACAGATGTATCCGTACGACGGTTTAGCAAACCGTTGGTTTCAGCCACTCACCCACGTCTCCGGATCGCTGCGGCGAAGGCGCGCTATAGCGAGGGGTGGTAAGAGGGGCAAGGGGCTTTGGTTGAAGCTTGCAACCCTAGGAAGAATACCCAATCGTGCCGCATAATGACTCGTCCCGCCGCAAACCAGACTCGGCTCATCGCCGGTTCATTGCCGATGGGTGAGGCTTCGATTCTGAAGGACCAAGGGCAAGTGCGCGGGCTCGGCTTTTCAGGCTGGCTGGCGGTAACATAAGGTACGAACATGGCCGGATCTTGGACATATCTAGGCCGAAGGGTGATTGGCATCGCGGCTGCCTCGGCGGCTTTGGTGCTGGCTGGCCCATCGCAGGCGCAGGTCAATTCTGTTGATCCCGACAAGGCTATTGGCGGCGATTTGGTGCCGCTGTCCCAACAGAAAGCTACATCCGCCGCAACGCCGGTTGCGGCACCCACCTATACCGCCGCACCGGTTGCGCAACAGGATCCAACGGCCAAACCAAACTTCGGTACTGGCGATTCGGCAGGTGCGGCAGCAGCGTCGGCCAATGGCCCGGCCGCTAAGACCGGCACCTACCGGCAGGATGACGTGATAGGCGCGGCAGAAGGCGTGTTCGGAAAAGGCGCGAAGGGCCTTGCCGGGGTGATCAAGGATATTCTGGCCAAGCAGGGCGAGCCAAACGGCTATATTGTCGGGCGCGAAGGCGGCGGGGCGGTGGTGGTTGGCCTGCGCTATGGATCGGGTACGCTCTATCACAAGGTTGAGGGACAGAAGCCGGTTTATTGGACAGGGCCATCAATCGGCCTTGATGCCGGCGCGAGCGGCGGCAACACCTTCATTCTCGTCTATAATCTCTACAACACCGATGATATCTATCACCGCTTTGGCGCGGGCGAGGGGCAGGCCTACCTGGTGGGCGGCTTCCACGTTTCCTATCTGCGGCGCGGGGATGTTGTATTGATCCCGGTGCGGGTGGGCGTCGGACTGCGGCTCGGGGTCAATGCGGGCTATATGAAGATCACCAAGAAATCGCGCTGGTTCCCGTTCTGATTGCTTCCGGCGCAAATTTGAGGCCATAATCCTCCCCAAGCCCGCCCAGTATGAGAGGCGGGGCTGGAGGAGTCTGATCCATGCCATCCCTTATGAAGCGCCGCAGTGTCGCGTTGCTGCTTTCCGCCTCACTTGCTTGCTTGCCGATTTCTGTGCAGGCGCAGTCTGCTTCTTCGCCTGCGATTGCTGCTCTGCCGGGCAAGCCGGTGCTGCTGATGGGCAGCTATGATCTGGGCAGCATGGCCTATCAGGTTGACGAGTTCACCGCGGCGGGCAAGGCAACCCGTTATGCATTGAGGCGTCCGGCGACGATTGATGGCAAGCTTGATGCCGTGACTGATGGAACTGCCGACTATGCCACCAGATATGTTGTGATCCGCCCGAGCGAGCCCAAAAAGTTCAACGGGACGGTTTTGGTCGAATGGCTCAACGTTACGGCTGGGCAGGATACTCCGGCGGACTGGATGGTGGCTCACCGCGAGATACTGCGGCGCGGTTTTGCCTATGTTGCCGTGTCTGCGCAGAAAGTAGGGATTGAGCCCGGCGCATCGGTGATGGGCATGGGGCTGCCGTTGAAGAAGGCCAATCCGGCGCGCTATGGTAGCCTGTCGCATCCGGGCGATGCCTTTTCCTATGACATCTTCTCGCAGGCAGGACGCGCGCTGAAGGCCAAGGGTTCAAATGGCCTGCTCGGCAATCTGTTGCCGCGGCGGGTGATTGGCATCGGCGAATCGCAGTCGGCGGCCTATCTCGTTACCTACGCGAACGCGGTGGATCCGCTGGCAAAGGTCTATGACGGATATCTTGTCCATTCGCGCTTTGGCAGTGGCTCTTCGCTGAGCAACAACCGCGGGATCGACAGCAAGGCCGCGCCTAATCCGCAGTATGACATGCCTGCGCATATGCGGTTCAGGTCAGACATGCGCGTGCCCTTGTTGAGCCTAGTCACCGAGACCGATCTCAATGGCTCGCGCCTCACCGGCTATGCCGGTTCACGCACGCCGGACGGCAAGAACCTGCGCGTCTGGGAGCTGGCCGGTGCCGCCCATGCTGATGGTTATCTGTTCGGAGGGGCGTTTATGGACGATGGCAAGCGCAGCGCGGCAGAGCTCGCGCGCGTATTCCGAACTTCAGTGAACGCGCCGGGTGCACCAAGCGGTGGGCTGGCAAAGCCTTATAACTCCGGCCAGCCGCATCACTACGTGCTTCAGGCAGCGGTGCGCGGCATCGACAGCTGGCTGCGCACCGGCAAGGCTCCCTCCAGCACACCGATCGTCGCGACAAAGCCTGATGGCGAAAAGTGGGCCTTCGTTACCGACGCCAATGGCATTGCCAAAGGCGGGGTGAGGACGCCGTGGACCGACGTGCCGACCATGCGGCTTTCCGGAATTGGCAACGACGGCGGGTTTATCGGCATGCTGGTGGGCGTTGGTGAGCCATTTGATGCGGCAAGGCTGGCGGCGCTCTATCCCGGAGGCAAGGCGGAATATCTGAAGCGTTTTACCACCAGTCTGGATACCGCAATCGCCAAGGGACATCTCCTGAGCGATGATCGCCAGGAGATTCTGGACATCGCCGCGATTAATTACCAATGGGCCAACTAGAGTAATTCACTTTTTGAACGAGATTCGCTCATGCGCGACCTGATCAACGGCGATTTCCTGTCTAACCTGTGGCTTGTCGGCTTTCTTGCCCTGGCAGCGGGGTCGCTGATTGTTGCTATTACCAGTGGCTATCTGAAGGCTCGCAAGTGCCAGCCCAAGGGCTTCAAGTGGAAGCAGTTCCGTTTTGAAGCGGTAATCGCCGTGGTCAGCGTCGCATTTTCCGGCGTGGTTATCGGTGGAGCGCAGACATGGCTGAAGAAGAACGGCTACATGACCTTTCAGCACGAACCTGCCAGCTGGTATGTGGTGCTGTTTGAATATGCGCTTTATTTCTTCAGCTTCGACACTTGGTTCTACTGGCTCCACCGCTGGATGCACAACGAGCCTTACTACAAGTGGATTCATAAGCTCCATCACCGCTCAACTTCGCCCAACCTGCTGACGACGCTTTCCGTCCATCCGTTTGAATCGTTCATCAATGGCGGCTGGATGGTGATCTTCATGACGCTTTACAGCGTACATGATGCATCGGTGGCGCTGATCGGCGGTACCAACATCGTGATGGGCCTCTACGTCCACTCGGGCTATGAGTTTTTCCCGAAGTGGTGGAACAAGACATGGCTCAGCAAGTGGTTCATCACCGCGACTTTCCACGATCACCACCACAAGTATTTTACCGCCAACTTCGGCGGTTATACCACCATCTGGGATCGCATCTGCGGCACGGTACACAAGAACTTCGAACGTGACTTTGTCACGATCAAGCAGCGCCCGCTCAGGCAGCAGGTTTCCGCCGAGGCCGTACCAGCAGAGTAGTAACAATCACGCGCTAAACCCTTGCCCCCGCCAAACCCCGGGGGTATGGGCGCGCCCATGTTGAACAACCTCCAGCAACAGCCCGCTGATGCGCTCCTTGCGCTGATCAAGCTCCACAATGACGATCCCCGCGCTAGTAAGATCGATCTCGGCGTCGGTGTCTATCGTACCGGTCAAGGTGATACGCCGGTTTTCGGCGCGATCAAGGCAGCGGAGAAATTGCTGCTCGATACGCAGAACTCAAAGGCCTACCTCGGCCCCGAAGGCGACATGGGCTTTGTTCATGCGCTGATGCCTTGGGTGTTCGGCAAGGCTGATTCCAGCAAGGGTGGCCGCATCGAAGGCATGCAGACCCCTGGCGGCACCGGCGCGGTACGACTGGCCTGTGCGCTGGCAAAGCGGGCGGGCGTCAAGCGGGTATGGATGGGGACGCCGTCATGGCCCAATCACGCACAGATCGTTGCTGACCTTGGGCTTGAGCTGAAGGGCTTCAAGCACAACACAGGCGATGGTGTGGTCGATATGGATGCGCTCATGGGCGCTCTGGCAGAAGCGACACCCGAAGACGCCATCTTGCTCCATGGCTGCTGCCACAACCCCACCGGTATCGATTATTCGAACGCCCAGTGGGATGCGATTGCTCCGGCTATTCTGGCGGCTGGCGTGCTGCCGATCCTCGATCTTGCCTATCAGGGCCTGGGTTATGGCATGGAAGAAGATGCTTATGGCCTTCGCCGTGTCCTCGCCGAAGTGCCTGAAGCGCTGATCGCCTATTCGTGCGACAAGAATTTCGGCCTGTATCGCGATCGCGTTGGCGCGGTCTATGTGATGATGGAAAGTGCCGATCAGGTTCCTGCCGCTATCTCGAACGGCCATGCTCTGGCCCGCGCAGCCTGGTCAATGCCGCCGGATCATGGTGCGGCTGCTGTTCGGCTGATCCTTGAAGATGCAGCGCTCACCGCGATGTGGATCGACGAGCTTGACCAGATGCGCACCCGCATGGCGCAGGTCCGGGCGCGGCTGGCCAATGTTGGCATGGCAGGATCGGTCAACCTCTCGCCGTTGGGCGGCCAAAGCGGTCTGTTCTCGATTGTTCCGCTGACACCCGATCAGATCCTCGCCATGCGTGAGAAGCACGGTGTCTACATGGCTGGCTCAGGCCGCATTAACGTGGCTGGTCTCACGACGAACAACATCGACCAGTTCATTGCCGCTGTTGCGGATGTGAGCGCCTGAGATGGACTGGCAGCCGGTTCTCGAAGGGGATCGGCTTTTGCTGCGCCCTCTGGAACCCGAAGATTGGGACGCGCTGTTTGCCGTCGCCAGCGATAAGCGAATCTGGGAAATTCACCCGGCGCATGATCGTTGGCAGGAGCCAGTGTTCCGCGCCTTCTTCAGCGACGCTTTAGCGGGTGGCGGGGCAATAGTGGTGATCGACAAGGCCAGCGGGGCAATCATCGGATCGTCACGCTGGGAGGGTTACGATCCGTCTAGCCAAGTAACTACGGGCGGCGGGTCGATCGAGATCGGCTGGACTTTCCTCGCCCCTGGCTATTGGGGTGGAAGCTTCAATCGCGAGATGAAGCGGCTGATGCTCTCCCATGCATTCCAATACCTGGAACGCGTGGTATTTCGTATCGGCGAAACCAACTGGCGCTCACGCAAGGCAATGGAAAGAATCGGCGGACGGTTGACCGACGTGCAGGAAAGCAAACACCTTGGCGGGCGCGATGTGCCTCACGTCATCTATGAAATCACCGCCAAGAGCTTCGCCGAAGGGCCGCTGGCGCTATAGCAGCAGCTTGGCCAGTTCGCGGAACACTGGCATGGCCGCCACTATGCCGCCGTCTGCGGTCATAACCTGAAGGCAGACGTGATTGGCCCCGGCGGCAAAGTGTTCATCGATCCGGGCCTTGATCGCCGCAGCGTCGCCATAGGCAAACAGCGCATCGATAAGACGATCGCTGACGCTATCAATGTCTTCCTGTGTTATGCCGAGCCGCAACCAGTTATTGGTGTAGTTCGGTAGGCGGGCGTAATGCTCCACCGCCTTGCGGGCGACAGCGCGGGCCTTTTCGGGATCGCTTTCCAGCACAACGCCCTGTTCGGGAGCCAGCAGTTTGCCGGGGCCTAGTACCTTGCGGGCCTCAGCCGTATGCTGCGGGTTAATCAGATAGGGGTGGGCGCCTGCTGTTCGCTCCCCCGATAGCGCAAGCATCTTTGGCCCGAGAGCGGCAAGGCATAGCTGATCGCACGGCAGGTCCAGCGCTGCGAGCTGATCAAGGTAACTGCGCATCGCAGCAACCGGCTTTGCCCAAGCGTCGCCAATCAACGGCGCGTGGCTGATGCCCAGCCCGAGCATAACCCGCCCCTGCTTATCGGCGGGCAGGGCATTGAACCATGATGCAATTTCGGCCGGCTCATGCTTCCACACGTTGAGGATGCCAGTGGCGATCATCGCTTTGTTTGTCGCAGCCAGCAGGTGATCGAGATCGTCCATAACATCGCCGCCGATGCCGCCGGGCACCCACAGCGTGCCATAGCCCAGATCCTCAAGCTCTACCGCCGCAGCAGCGCCCTCAGCCTTGTCGCCAAAGCGCAGTTCCATCGACCATACGCCTATCCGCCCGAGATTCATGCTTTACCCCTGATAACTCCGCTCAGGATATTAGAGCACGTCAAGCTAGCTTGCTGTCAACGCGAAAGGGCCCCTCCCTTGCGGGAGAGGCCCTAATCAATCGCACGATCCGCCCCTGCGATGGGGCAGCGATTATTTTGCTTGAGGCGCAGCGGCTGCCGCATTGTCAGGCAGGCCGCCGAATTGGCTAACTAGCTTTGTATAAGCATCAAGATAGGCCAGCACGATCACCTGACCGATCGCCGTATCCTGATAGCCGCCGCCGCCAGCTGCAGCAAAAGTGCCACCGCCAAACAAGCCGCCACCGCCCGCGCCGAATGAAAGGTCACTCTTGCGGGCATAGCCCTCGATCAGCGCCTTTTCTTCGGTGGTGCGGGCATCGACCACCGAGATGGTCACATTGGCTTCGC
>CANGBE010000075.1 GCA_947451875.1 Sphingomonadaceae bacterium
CGTGGCCATGCTCGGTGGCGATCGACTCGGGGTGGAACTGGACGCCGTGGATCGGAAGGCTTGCATGGCGGAAACCCATGACATGGCCGTCGTCACTGCGCGCGTTGACCACGAGGCAATCGGGAATGTCGGTGACGATCAGCGAGTGATAGCGCGTCGCGGTGAAGGGCGAGGGCAGGCCTTCGAACAGCCCTGTGCCGTCATGCGTGACCGGCGATGTCTTGCCGTGCATCAGCCCGCCGCGCACCACTTTGCCCCCGAAGTATTGCCCTATTGACTGGTGACCAAGGCAGACACCAAGCAGTGGTTTGCCCGCTTCCGCCGCCGCGCCGACCAAGTCGAGGCTGATTCCGGCCTCATTCGGCGTGCAGGGGCCGGGCGAGATCAGGAACCCTTGAGCGCCGCTGGAGATCGCCTGTCCTGCCGAGATCGCATCGTTGCGCACCACTTCCACCTCGGCACCCATTTCCATTAGGTAATGGACGAGGTTCCAGGTGAAGCTGTCGTAGTTGTCGATAACGAGGATCATGCTCTTAGTCCGGATTGCCGCGCCGCTTGAGCGCCATGAGCAGCCCCTCGTCAAGGTGCGATTTGGGAAATGCGCAGAAAGTGGTTTGGCCGCGGCAAAGTAGTAGCAGGTTCTCGTCCTCGATATCCCGCTGCAATTCGCTCCACGGAATGCGGCTGATCTCACCTTCGGCGCTCATGGTGAGGGCGTTGCCGTCGATCCGGTAGTCGATGCGCTTGCCCGACGCTTCAGCACTTTCCATCGGACGACGCGCCATCCGTGCGACCAGCGAGAGCAGCATCACATATTGCAGGCCAAGGAACAGCAAGGTTCCCGCCAGCCCCTTGGCGAAGATCGAAAGTAATTGGCGGTCTGGCGTATCGGGATGAAAGTGATGTTTGGCCAGCGCGAGTATTGCTCCGAGCATTAGCCCCATGCCCAGAATGACCCGTGGGGCCCAGCGCCGCACGGGATGCCGTCGCAACAGCAGCATGCTGGCGGCGGCCAGATCCTGCCCGCTTAGGGTGACGGAGAACTGGCGCTCCATCGTGCGCGCTATTGGCCGAAGCCGGGCTCCGAGGCCACCCGTACCGCCTCACGCGCCGCTGCGATCAGGGCTCCGGCCTTGGCCTCGCATTCTCGCTGTTCATAGGCCGGGTCGCTGTCTGCCACGATGCCCGCGCCAGCTTGAACGTGCAGCACGCCGTCCTTGACCACGCCGGTGCGCAGCACGATGCAGCTGTCGACCGAGCCGTCGGGGGCGAAATAGCCTACTCCGCCGGCATAAGCCCCGCGCGTTTCGTGCTCCAGGCTGGCGATGATCTCGCAGGCACGGACCTTGGGCGCACCGGAAACGGTGCCTGCGGGGAACCCAGCAAACATCGCATCGATGGCGTCGTGCTTGTCGGTGTCCAGTTTGCCGACGACATTGCTGACGATGTGCATCACATGGCTGTAACGCTCTACCGTGTAGCTTTCGGTGACGCGGACCGAGCCCTTGGCGGCCACCCGGCCCACATCGTTACGGCCAAGATCTAGCAGCATCAGGTGCTCGGCGCGTTCCTTGGGATCGGCGAGCAGCGAGATCTCGTTCTCGGCGTCCTCTTCCGGCGTCTTGCCGCGCGGGCGGGTGCCGGCGATCGGGCGGATGGTTACTTCGCCATCGCGGACGCGAACGAGAATTTCCGGGCTCGAACCGATCAAGGCAAAGCCCGGCAAGTCGAGGAAATAGAGGAACGGCGAGGGGTTCACCCGGCGCAGCGCGCGGTAAAGCGCGAATGGCGGCAGCGTGAAAGGCGTGGTGAAACGTTGGGCCAGGACGACCTGAAAGATGTCACCCGCCGTGATATAGTCCTTGGCCTTCAGCACCATCTCGCCATAGGCGCCGGGTGCCAGCACCGGGGTTAGCTGCGGTTCGGGCAGGGTGGCGTCCTGTTCGATGGCAGGGGCTGGCTGGGCAAGACGGCGGAGCGCTTCTTCGATGCGTTCGGCAGCGGCTTGCAACTGGCCTTCGGGCGATGTGCCTTCGGGCCA
The DNA here is from genome assembly GCA_947451875.1 of Sphingomonadaceae bacterium. Taxonomy (GTDB): domain Bacteria; phylum Pseudomonadota; class Alphaproteobacteria; order Sphingomonadales; family Sphingomonadaceae; genus Novosphingobium. Next base: position 2,042 of record CANGBE010000075.1, read on the forward strand.
GACCGGGGCGACACACCACAGGGCATCGGACAACCGGTCAAACACGAGGATCAGTGTGGGCCTGACGAACAACATGTCCGGCAGTTCTAGAGCACTCTGCGGCGCGCGCGGCAGGGTTTCGACGAGCCCGATGGTCTCATAGCCGAAGTAGCCAACCAGACAGGCCAGCGCCTTGGGCAGCACATCGGGAACATCGATCTTGCAAGCACCGACCAGCGCACGCAATTCAGCAAGGGCATCGCCTTCAAGCGCGCCAAAGGCATCACGATCATCGCGCCATTTGCGGTTGATCGCCGCGCCATGGCCGGTCGCACGGAATACCAGATCGGGGTCGAGGCCCAACAGGCTGTAGCGCCCGCGCACTTCGCCGCCCTGAACCGATTCGAGCAGGAAATCGCCCCGCCCCGGTTCGATCAGCTTCAGAGCTGCGCCAACCGGTGTTTCGCAATCGGCAACCAGCTTGCGCCAGACAAGCGCAGGCCTTCCGGCGCGCAGTTGCGTCCCGCCTGCTTCCCAGTTTTCGGGCAATGCACCGCTCATCGTTCGGATCAATTACTGCTTGTGCCGGTGAGTTGCTTAGCGAGCGTGGTTATCGCTGCTTTGTCGGTCTTCGCGCCAATCTCAGCCCGGATCGCGCTGCGGAGCTGCTCGGCATATTCTTGCCCGGCGAGGCCCGCAAATTCGCGCGAGGCCTGGGCCAGAGCCGGATCCTTGGGGTCAACCGCGCCTGGTGTGATGTTCTTCAGGGCAATAATGTACCAACCGCGATTGTTTGGCCCCGGCAGAAGCTTCACCGTTCCCTTGGCCATGGCAAACAGCAGCTTCAGCGGCGGCGGGGTCGCGCGGCCATAGCGCTGCAGCTCCATGCGCTTCATGTTGACCTGATCAACCGGCGGAAGAGCCATACCGAGTGATGCCATGGCAGCAGTCAAATCGCCAGTCTTCCGCCCTGCTGCAAGCACCTTGTTGGCCGCCGTTTGGGCAGCAGCGGCACCCTTTTCAAGCTGATAGTCGGCGATCACTTGCGCCCGGATCTCAGCAATAGGAGCAGGGGCGCCCGGTTCGATCTGGCCGACAGTGAACGCAAGGAATGTTTTGCCAGGCACGATTTCAGCAAGCTGCGCCTGGCCTTCCTTGTCCATCAGGAATGCCGTCTGGATAATCCGCGACAGTTCGGGTGGTGCGTTAAGTTCCGGCTTACCAAAAATTTTGCCGTCAGACGTCAGTGGTTCGGTCTGCTTGATTTCAACGCCAAGCTCCTTGGCTACGTCGCTCAGCGAACCGCCTTGGTCGAACTCGTCTTCGATCTTCGCGGAAAAATCGGCGAAAGCCGCGCGCTTCTTGACGAACATTAAGGCATCGGAGATTTCACCACGCGCCTGATCAAGAGACTTGCCCGGATTGCGAGTTATGCCCTCGACCTTCACGATATACCAACCCAGACCGCCTTTAACCGGCCCTGCAATCTTGCCCTGCGCTGCGGCGAAGACTGTATCGGCCGCCATGGCAGAGTTCTGCGCGGCATAGGCGTCTTTCGTGATGGCGGCGAATTGGACGGTGGCAAGCTTTTTGGAAGCGGCAGTCTGATCAAGGCTCATGCCTTTGGCCAACTCACCGACCACCACTTTTGCAGCCGATTCGGTCGGGAGTACCAGTTGGGTTAGCTTGCGGGTTTCGCTGGGCGCATACTTGGCTTTGTCAGCTTCATACTTTGCAGCGATTTCCTTGTCGCTGGGGGTGGGTACATTCTTCAGCGCTGTATCGTCGAACGAGATGTAGCGAATCGTCCGGCGCTCGGGCCGTGCGTATGAGGCTTGATGCGCAGAGTAATAGCTTGCCAGCTCCTGCGCTGTCGGCTCGGTCTTGGGAGCGTAGACGGCAGCTGGAATCAGGGCAATCGAGCCCTCGCGGGTTTCCGTGAGCAGGGATGCGTATCGCGTAACGAATTCGGCAGGCACTTTTGCCCCGAACGAAGCCGGTATTTGGATCTGCTGCGAAACCAGCACATCAGAAATCAGCTGGCGATAATCCGTATCCTTGAACCCTTGCTGCGCTAAAGCAGCGCGATAGGTGTTTTCGTCAAAGGCTCCTGTCAGGCCGCGAAAAGCCGATTCCTTGGCCAGTTCACTGCCCACCAGACGCTCACTGGAGACGATACCAACCTTCTTTCCGAACTCGGTGATCGAGGCATTGTCCAGCAATTCGCCAGCCACAATATCAAGTCCGCCCGCTGCGACCATCGAACGAAGGGTCGCGCTGGGATCTCTCTCTCGCACTTGCTGGAGCCTGCGGCGGGCAAAGAAATCAAGTGCATTGGCTGAAATTTTGCGGCTTCCAGCGCTTGCTACAGTTGTTCCGCTGCTGCCTGCGCTCACCCCAAAACTAAGGATATCACCGCTAGCAAAGGCGAGGGCAATTAGCACCAGAAAAGCCAGCGTTACGCCAACCCCGATTTTCGACTTCATGAAGGACCGGAAAAAATTGAGCATGTGGCCTGTCGCTTATTTGGATGGAAAAGGCGGAACTTATTGCGGCGGGGCTTTAGGCCGCGATGCGGATGATCGCAATGGCTGCGCAAGGTGAATTGAGCGTCGCAGAGCTGGTAACTACCATCATTTCATCGCAACCTCTTTTGACTTTGCCGCCCCCTGAGCCTAACCGGCGGGAAATGCTGCAGTGCAACTTGCGGCAAGTTTGCGCGCTTATGTGCGCAATTCCAAGGAGTTATAACAGGCTATGCACGCCAACCCCTATATTGTCGGTAACTGGAAAATGAACGGGAGTCGCTCCATGCTCGCAGAAGCCCGGGCGATTGATCGGGCTGCCACGCGTTATCCTGCGGTTCAAGTAGCGCTGGCGCCCCCATTTACCTTAATAAACGCCATGGCGGATGAGGCTTCTGCGATTGGCGTTGGCGGTCAGGATTGCCACAGGCAGCCCAAGGGCGCGCATACGGGCGATATTTCGGCGCCAATGTTGCTCGATTGCGGCGCAGATTTTGTGATTGTCGGCCACTCAGAGCGCCGCAAGGATCATGGCGAAAACGATGCGGTGGTTAAAGCCAAGGCCGAGGCCGCACTGGCTGCAGGACTTGGCGTAATCGTATGCGTTGGGGAAACGCTCGAGCAGCGTGATGCTGGTCAGGCTGAATCAGTAGTCGGCGGTCAGGTTGACGGTTCACTGCCATCCGCCGAAGCAATCGCCGAACTGGCACCGGGCAAGGTTTCGGTTGCCTATGAGCCAGTCTGGGCCATCGGAACGGGCCGGGTTGCTGAAGTTTTCGATGTAATTGCGATGCATGCAGCGATTCGTTTGCGCATTGAAGCTGCCTATGGCGATCGGGCTGATGGTGTTCGCATCCTCTATGGCGGTTCAGTTAACGCTGAAAACGCATCGGGTTTGCTGGATGCCGATGGAGTTGGTGGCGCGCTCGTTGGCGGTGCTAGCCTAACAGCCGAGAGCTTTGTTGCGATCATTGCGGCAGCTGGGGCAGGGCGGGACTAACTCCCAACCCTTGCGTGCAAGCGTTCGCGCGCGTAGATGCGCTTTCAATCATTCAGGTCCGGAATAGTCCATGTTTCTCTTCATTACTGTCGTTCAGGCGATTGTCGGCGCTCTGCTGGTAATCGTGATCCTTATGCAAAAGTCTGAAGGCGGCGGCCTTGGTGTCGGCGGCAGTCCTGCGGGAATCATGTCGGCTCGCGGCGCAGCCGATTTCTTGACGCGAGCGACAGCGATTTTGGCGACCCTGTTTGTCGCCCTGTCGATCACCCTGGCCGCAATGGCAGTGGGTTCGGGCAGTGGAACCAAGATCGATACATCGCTCAAGCGTACTGCCCCTGCGGCGGCTCCGGCGCTTCCGGCTGATCCTCTGGCGGGCCAGGCTAACCCCGCCGCGCCAGCCCCTGTCGGTTCGGCTCCAGCAGCCAAGTAACTTCAACGCAGATTTAAGCGGTGCCGGGCCTTACGCTCGGCACCACAGTTGTGGATTGCGCGTGTGTGCGGCTTATCCACGCTTGCTCTATCACCACACATAGGTTTAAGGCCCAACTCCCATGGCGCGGTTCATTTTCATTACCGGCGGCGTGGTCTCCTCGCTTGGCAAAGGTCTCATGGCAGCAAGCCTTGCTGCGCTCCTTCAGGCGCGTGGTTTCAAGGTGCGCATCCGCAAGTTTGACCCTTATCTCAACGTCGATCCGGGGACGATGAGCCCCTATCAGCATGGCGAAGTCTATGTGACTGACGACGGGGCCGAGACCGATCTTGATCTTGGACACTATGAGCGCTTCACCGGCGTTTCGGCGCGACAGGCCGACAATATCACCTCGGGCCGCATTTATCGCGACATCATCACCAAGGAGCGCCGCGGGGACTATCTCGGCGCCACGGTTCAGGTGATCCCGCACGTAACCGACGCCATCAAGGAATTTGCCCGCAACGATGTTGATGATCTCGACTTTGTGCTTTGCGAAATCGGCGGCACGGTGGGTGACATCGAAGGCCTGCCGTTCATCGAAGCCCTGCGCCAGCTGCGCAATGAGCTTGGCCGGGAGCAGACCTGCTCGATCCACGTCACGCTCGTTCCCTATGTGGCGGCGGCGGGCGAGCTTAAAACCAAGCCAACCCAGCATTCGGTTCGCGAATTGACCAGCCTGGGCATACAGCCCGATATGCTGCTGTGCCGCTGCGAACATCCGTTGCCCGAAAACGAGCGCGCCAAGATCGCGCTGTTCTGTAATGTGCGCAAGGAAGCTGTGATTCCGGCGCTCGATGCTAGCTCGATCTACGCGGTGCCTCTGCAATATCACGCCGAAGGGCTGGATGCCGAAGTGTTGCGGCATTTTGGCTTGGAGAGCCCCGCGCCTGATCTTTCTCGCTGGGTTGATATCGTGGATCGCTTTTCACATCCCGAGGGCGA